>CAZRNW010000082.1:888-10131 GCA_964601535.1 uncultured Flavobacteriaceae bacterium | reverse complement strand
TCTGCTGACTGGGGTTTACGTTTACATTTTTCAATTAGAGAATATTAAGCCGACCTTTTCGCCATTATTATTGACAGCTATTGTTTTGCTTTCTTTTGCTTTGTACTTTTTTTGGACTCTTCCTAAATTAGACACTTGGGGTGATCGTGTAATTAGTTTTGTAAAAATGATGCTTGTTGGAGTACCAATTTATTTTATCAGTATTAAAGGGCGCGACTTTTATATTAATCATCAAATTAAAGAATTTGGAGTTAAAACATCAGGTAAAATCACAGACACGTATTCAGACACTCAGGGAATTGGAAGATATTCATATTATGTAAAATATAATTTCTTTGAAAATGGTTCTATTCGAATGGGAGAATCGCAAATAGCGAGAAATAATGATTACGAAATTGGAGATAGTGTCGCAATTATTTATTCGAGCAAAAACTCAAACTTAAGTCTTGTTGTAGGTAAATACTAAACGTTTTGACGGACAAACTAAACAAAGCTGCGTGGCATTAACTACTGCTAACACGGGGCAATTACGCAATGCGGGCGGACGCGGTAGTTTTTTTGCTTTGCTTTTGTCCGCCGACGGCGGAACTTTAATTTGTTTAAAGCAAAAAGAAAAACATTTGTATCTTTAATAAAGTTTTCGGCGGGTAGACGAATGATTTTTCAAACCGCACTGCGTAAGCCCCGAAACCGTTAACCCGGCTATTTGTTGGGAGAAATTAATTAAAAAATTAATTCGAAATCTTATCCTGCAATTCGAGCCAGCGCATGGATTTATTATCCAGCTCTTCAGAAACGCTTTTTAAAACAGCGCCAATACCATTGAGCTCTTCGTAATTGGTGGTAAGCGTTAATTTGTTCTCAAGCTCAACTTTATTTCTCTCCAGAGAAGCAATTTCTTTTTCCAGGGTTTCCATTTCGTGCTTTTCTTTAAAAGTCATGCGCTTAGAATTGTCCTGTTTCGGTTTTTCAATGGAAGCTACTTCAGCCTTCATTTCCATAACAGCTTCGAGTTTAACTGATTTCTCTTCGGCTTTTTGATCTTGTTTCCAATCCCTGTATTCGGTATAATTTCCGGGATAATCTTTTATTAAACCGTCACCTTCAAAAACAAAAACATGGTCTACCAATTTATCTACAAAATAACGGTCGTGCGAGACAATAATCACGCAGCCACCAAAATCTTCTAAAAATTCTTCCAATACCTGCAAGGTTGGAATATCCAAATCATTCGTAGGCTCATCCAGTATTAAGAAATTCGGATTTTTTTGAAGCACCGTCAGTAAATACAATCTCCTTTTTTCGCCACCGCTTAATTTCTTCACGTAATTGTATTGCATGTCGGGCGGAAAATTAAAACGGGTCAGCAATTGTGATGCTGATAATTGCGTTCCGTTTGCCAATGGAATATAATCTGCAATATCGCGTACGACTTCAATAACGCGTTTATCTTCGCTCACTTTAATTCCGCCTTGAGAATAATAACCGAAAATGACTGTTTCACCGGTTTGGATTTTTCCTGAATCATATCCTTCTAATCCCTGCAATATATTTAGGAAGGTGCTCTTCCCTACTCCATTCTTTCCGATGATGCCAATTTTCTCTCCTTTTTTAAAGGTGTAGGAAAAAGGTTCCAGAATTTTTTTGTCGCCAAATGCTTTTGAAATTTTAATTAATTCAAGAATCTTAGAACCGAGTCGCTCCATCTTTACACTCAGCTCAACTTGTTTGTCAATTCTTTTTTGTTTTGCTTTTTGTTCCACATCACTAAACGCATCCACGCGGGCTTTTGATTTTACTGTACGTGCTTTTGGCATTTTCCGTACCCACTCTAATTCTCTTCTGTATAAATTTCTCGCTTTATCAATCTCAGCATTCTGCATGGCTTCACGCTCTGCTTTTTTAGCGACGAAATAAGTGTAGTCACCTTTGTATTCGTAAAGGACAGTATTGTCCAGTTCAAGAACAGAATTACAAACGGCATCTAAAAAATAACGGTCGTGCGTTACCAATAAAATACTGATGTCCTGTTTTTCAATATAATTTTCCAGCCACTCAATCATATCAATATCCAAATGATTGGTCGGCTCATCCATCACCAATAAATCCGGTTTATTAATAAGCACTTGAGCGAGCGCTAATCTTTTTTTCTGTCCCCCACTTAATGTTTTTATAATTTGACTGAAATCGCTTAATTCAAGCCGCGTTAAAATTTCTTTGACTGTTTTTTCATAATCCCAGGCATTTAATTCATTCATTTCAGCCAAAGAACTTTCCAATAAGTTGGCGGCGCTAATGTGACCCTCTTCCGATAATTTAACTGCCTTTTCGTAAGCCTTGATGCATTTGGTTAATTTATTCTCAGAAGAAAAAACATGGTCGATAACGGTTAGTGCTTCATTCAAAACAATATCCTGATCCAAAAAAGAAACCATGATATCTTTTCTGAAAACAGCTTCTCCTGTATCAGCAATCTCATTTCCTTTTAAAATTTTAAAAAGAGTTGATTTTCCACTCCCGTTTTTTGCAACTAAAGCGACTTTATCCCCTTGATTAATACCAAAAGAAATGTTACGGAACAAAACACGGTCGCCGTAGGATTTAGAAAGATTATTGACAGAAAGGAGATTCATAGTTTAACCGCAAAGAGCGCTAAGAAGGCGCAAAGCGCGCAAAGATACTATTATTTTAGATTCTTCTCTATAAGAAAGCGCAGTTTGTCCCTGTTAAGATTGGCATTTATTTCACCGGCAAGGGTTAAAGAAACGCCACCCGTCTGTTCTGATACAGTAATCGCAATGGCATCAGTAGTTTCGGTGATACCAACAGCAGCGCGGTGACGCATACCGAAGTGGGAAGGGAAATTTTCTTTTTCGGTTACCGGTAAAACACAACGGGCGGCAACTATACGGTTATTTTTAATAATGACTGCCCCATCGTGCAAAGGTGAGTTTTTAAAGAAAATATTTTCAAGCATTCTGGCATTCAGTCCGGAATCAACCGACTCTCCCGAATTGATGTAAAATTTCAAATCGGATTTGCGTGATACAATTATCAAAGCGCCGGTTTTCGTTTCGCTCATATTAAAACAAGCCTCTACAATAGCATCAACATTTAATTCTATTTCCTCCGATTCAGTGTTGTTTAATTTAAATTTCAACAAATTCTTCCAATTACGGCTGCGGATAAATTCGTTGGAACCGATGTACAATAAAAATTTCCGGATTTCCTGCTGAAAAACAATCATGATGGCAATTACTCCCACATTCACAAATTTTCCCATTAAGGAACTGAGCAATTTTAAATCAAGCGCCCTAATCATTATCCATAAAAAGTAAATAACCGCCAGACCGATGAAAATATTGACAGCAGAAGTTCCCTTCACCATATTGTAAAGCAAATACAAAATGATTGCTACCAAAATAATATCAATGGCATCGGTAATTGAAAAAGAAAGAAATAATATGAAATTAAGTGTCATTATTTTTTCTTCGTTTTTTGTACTTCATACAAATCATGAATAATTCCGTCAGACAAACCAATTTGCGGAACGTAGATTTTATCAATGTCCGCCGTTTTCATAACCGTCAGGAATATTTTAGCTGCGGGAATAATTACATCGGCACGGTCAGGTTTTAAACCAAGACGTTCGATACGCTCCTCGTAAGTGTACGAACACAACATTTCATACTGACCTTTCAGCTTTTCGTAACTCAAATGTTTGGTTTCTTTTTTATTGGCCATTTTAAATATCTTATTGATGTTTCCGCCTGAACCAATTGCGTTTAAAGGATGAATTCCAACCGTACTCCGTTTCAGCCAGGCCTTCATTTCCTCCCACTCATCCTTTTCATCTTTATTTAATAACATCCTCACCGTTCCAATATTAAACGACCTTGCAGAAATTACTTTTTGATTAAAATACAAGGTCAGCTCGGTACTTCCACCGCCCACATCAATGTATAAATAAGCGAACTTAGGGTTCAACATTTCTTCAATGTGATTCGAAAACACCAAAGCGGCTTCTAGTTTTCCATCAATAATTTCTACCTGTATTCCTGATTCTTTTTTAGCTCTTGTTATTATTTCTTCGCCATTGGAGGCATCGCGCATGGCACTCGTTGCTACAGCACGGTAGGCGGTGACATCATAAGCTTTAATTAATTCACTGAAGCCGCGTAATGAAGTAATAAGGCGTTCTTCCTTTTGTTCTGAAATTTTTCCTCGTAAAAACACATCTTCACCTAAACGGATGGGCATACGGATTAATTCTTCTTTAGAGAAATGAGGTTTACCGTTTACTTCGTACACGCGGCAAAACAAGAGGCGCATGGCATTACTTCCAATATCTATAGCTGCTAAAATCATTTACTGTGGCTTAGTTCCCTTTTATGGGATTTAATATATTCTTCATTGTCATTATGCAAATAATTGTACACTTCATCCTGCACCCTGATTTTTCTTTCTCCGGGTTTTGGCTTTACATAATTATTTTCCAGTTTTTCATCCAATATCCTCACTTTAGTATTTCCTGAAAGCTGAATATTTATAATGTCTTTTAATTGTTTCCTGATTTCCTTATCATAAATAGGTACTGCCACTTCACTTCTGCTGTCTAAGTTCCGGCTCATCCAATCGGCCGAGGTTATGTAAATTTTTTCATCACCGTTATTATGGAAAATAAATACGCGCGTATGCTCGAGATATTTGTCAACAATACTGTAGGCCTTTATATTTTCGCTGTAACCTTCAATACCTGTGACCAGTGAACAGGCACCGCGTATAATCAATTTTATTTTAACGCCTGCATTCGATGCTTCGTATAATTTTAAAATCATTTCGCGGTCAACCAGACTATTCATTTTTAAAATAATAGAAGCCTTCTTGCCTGATTTTGCATTAGCTATCTCTTTATTAATATGCCCGGTAAAAATTTTCCGCATGTAAAAAGGTGCTACTGCAAGATGTTTGAAATTGCCGACTTTGAAATTATCGACATAAAAATCAAAAACTTTCGCAACTTCTTCAGTAATTCGCTTATCGCAGGTAATTAAACTGAAATCGGTATAAATTCTGGCTGTACGTTCATTGAAATTTCCTGTTCCTACGTGAGCACAGCGGATTTCTTTTCCCTTCACCTTGGCTGTGATTAAACATAATTTAGAATGTACTTTTAATCCGGTTACTCCATAAATAACCTGTGCGCCTTCGTCTTGCAATTTACTCGCCCAGTAAATATTATTTTCTTCGTCAAAACGAGCCTGCAATTCAACCAATACCGTCACTTTTTTTCCATTCTTCACGGCGTTAATCAAAGCGTTTGCAATTCTCGACGCATCGGCCATGCGGTAAAGGGTAATTTTTATGGATTCAACAATCGGGTCGATGGAAGCCTCACGCAAAAGATTAATGATATGATTAAAAGTGTGATAAGGATAATGGAGTAAAATATCACGCTGCATCACCGTTTTCAAAATAGTATCGTGATTAGAAACAAGATATTTGTGTTCGAGCGGCTGCGGATTTTTGTAAATCAATTTCTTTTCACCTAAAGTCGGGAAACTGATAAAATCTTTGAAATTATGATAACGTCCGCCAGGAATCGCGTTATCCTTTTTGTTCATGTTTAATTTTTTCATGATGAAGGATAACATATCTTTCGGCATAGCCACATCATAAACAAAGCGCACGGGTAAACCTTTCTTCCGGTCCTTCACGCCTTTCGAGATTTTCTCGAGCATGCTTTTGCTCACATCATTATCAATATCTAATTCGGCATCGCGCGTTAATTTAATATTGTAAGCCTCTACCGCTTTATATCCGAACACTTCAAAAATTTCATCCACACAAGAACGGATGATATCATCCAGCAGAATAACGTATTTATTTTCATTCTCGATAGGCAAAACCACAAAACGGTTTGTGACCTTTGATGGAATTTCAATCAGCGCAAATTTTATTTTTTTTCTTTCATCATTCGATATCAGTTTCACAAACAAATAACCCGATTTATCCTTCATGTAAGGAAAAGAACGGATTTCATCCACAATAATATGGAACAAAGCCGGCATGATATCGGTATGAAAATATTGTTTCACAAAAGCGACCTGATATTTAGTGAGCTGCTTTTCGTTAATGATAAAGATTTTATGTTCCGCCAGTTCTTTAAGGATTTGCGTATAAATTTCTTCGAAACGGATTTGTTGTTCAATTACTTTCCTCTGCAATTTAGGAAGCAGTTCAACAGGATCGTCGCCGTACAAAGTCAATGCTTTTTTACCTAGTTTACTTAATCGTCGGACAGTTGCAACGCGCACGCGGTAAAACTCATCGCGGTTATTACTGAAAATGCCTAAAAATTTAATGCGTTCGATTAAGGGCGTGGTTTCATCAGAAGCTTCCTGCAACACACGTTCATTAAACGAAAGCCAGCTTATTTCACGGTTGATGTATGGAATGTTTTTCTTTTTCATTTTTTAAGTAACAAACTTATTGCTTAAAGTTTTTTGGGAATTTATTTAACAACAATTTCCCTTCCGGCTTATTCAAAATTTCTTTCCAGTCATCAAACTTAAAACCTATTTTAATAATCCCGCAGGTGGGAACATTATCAAAAAGTAAATCTTTATTTAATTCATTGGTTAATTCCGTAAGCATCGGGTTATGTCCGAATACCATGAGCCGGTTCACTTTATTATTAGTTAGGGAAATTGCTTTCAGATAACTCTTCACAAAGCTCTCGTAAAGTGTATCATCAATCACCACATCCTTTTCCTGCATACCGAAAACGCGGGCGAAAATAAAAGCCGTGTTTAATGCGCGGGTGGCCGGACTCGACAACATTCCATCGGGTAGACCCATTTCTTCCTTAAACCATTTGCTCAGCATATAGGCATCCATATAACCTCTTTCTCCCAATGGGCGGTCGATATCGTGTATGCCTTCGTTGGCCCAATCGGATTTTGCGTGTCTTACTAATATTAACTCTTTCATCCCTTAAAAAATATGTTTATAAATATGCGCATTTGTAAGCGATAAATGTTATAAATTTACATAGAAACAGGGGTGAATTATGAGCAACAAATCAACAATAAAATGTCCGAACTGCCAGACTGAATTTGAGGCAACCGATGCTTTCAGGGATGAAGTGCAGCGCGACCTTAACAAAAAGGCGAAGGAATGGCAGGAAAAGAAGGAAGATGAGTTCCGGAAAAAGGAAGATGCCATAAGAAATGAGCTGAATGAGGCATTAGCAAAACAAAAACTGAACATTGAGGAATCGCTTAAAAAATCGATTGCCGGTGATTATGAAAATAAATTAAAAATGCTTGCTGATTCTAATTCGCAAAACGAAGCGAAATTGAAAGAAGCCCGCGAAAAGGAATTAGTGTTTTTAAAAAAGGAGCAGGATTTGCAAATTAAAGAAGCTGAATTGGAAATCAATCTACAGAAAAAGCTGAATTCAGAGCGTAATATCCTGATGGAAACAATAGCTAAGCAGGAAGAAGAAAAAAATGCTTTAAAGCTGAAAGAATTCCAGAAACAAATTGAAGACCAGAAAAAGCTGATTGATGAAATGCAGCGCAAGGCCGAGCAAGGCAGCATGCAATTACAGGGCGAGGTTCAGGAGCTGGCATTGGAGGAATTATTAAAATCTGCTTTCCCTTTTGATATTATTGAGGAAGTTGGTAAAGGAATTAAGGGCGCAGATTGTGTACACATCATCCGTAATTCGATGGGCAGCGAGTGCGGGAAAATAATTTATGAAAGCAAACGTACTAAGGCTTTCACGAATGAATGGATAGAAAAACTGAAAAACGACATGCGCGCTCAGCAAGCCGATATCGCAGTTATAGTTACTGAAACAATGCCTAAAGACATGGACCGTTTTGGAATGAAGGACGGCGTTTGGATTTGTAATTTCGCAGAGATAAAATCGCTCGCCTTTGTTTTACGTGATAGTTTAATAAAAATACAAGCTGTTGCTGTGAGTCAGGATAACCGTGGCGATAAAATGCAATTGTTATACAACTACCTGACAAGTAACGAATTCAAACAACAGATTGAAGCAATTGTTGAAGGTTTTACAGCTCTGAAAGACGGCATCAGTAAAGAAAAAATTGCGATGGAAAAATTATGGAAGGAGCGCGAAAAACAATTGGAAAAAGTGATTCTTAATACTACGCATTTTTACGGTTCTGTAAAAGGAATTGCCGGAAATGCAATTGGTGATATTAATACACTTGAATTGGGCGAATAAAATGGAAGACGAGAATCATAAAAACCCTGATAACTGGAAACTCGGTATTTTTTATTTTAATCCGGAAGACAAAAGGATGTTTGTGTTTAAACGGATTCCTTATATGGGTATTACTATTAATTTCGCTAATCCTTTTTCAGGATTTGTAATTCTGGTTTTTATATTGCTTATTGTGTTTGCTTCGCGCTGAGAAATTGTTTCTGGTTTCTGTGTTTCTAAGTTTCTAGGTTTGGGATTAATCCGTAGGACTATCAGTTGTATTATAATAAGCAGCTTCCGATTTATAAACCAAATTCCGAACGAAAACAAGTCCAACGGATTAGTTCAAGGAACTCTTTTTTAGCAGATTTACTATTATGCGCATATCCGCTAAATGATGGTCGTCGTGTTCGGCAGTAAAAAAAGCAACATCAACCGGACGCATTGGGGTTTGTAAGCGCGGGTGCAGAGATTTGAATGCATGTGTGTCATCATCCAAAGCTTCAAGACGGTCGACAAACTGTTTCCGTTTCATAAAAAAATCTCCAATCAGTTCTTCCTTTGATTTTGAATTATGATTGGCATCGTAAGTCTTTTTATTTTTCATGTCAGCCGCCCTTAACACTTCTTTCCTTTCTAAAAAGTCATCAATTCTTCCTTCGTGTAATTCTTCAAGATCAGATAAATGTCCGATGTGTTCCTTTATACTCCACTCACCATTGGGTTTAAATTCACAATCAGCTTCTGAAAGACTGTTAATCATGTAAATGATTCTGATTTCTGTTCCCCGTAATCTTTCAATAATATCAGCCAACCATCCTTCAGGAAAGTCGAATGTAAATTTTCTATCGGTCCATAATGCTCTTTTCATATCCTTACAATTATAAAATAAATATAAACATTTTTGTTATATTTACCGCTCTATGGAAGTACCCTCAAATGCCATAAGTGTAAGTGCTTACTGGACCTGGATGGAAAAAGACGGTATCGCACGTACCAAAGTT
>CAZRNW010000082.1:0-878 GCA_964601535.1 uncultured Flavobacteriaceae bacterium | reverse complement strand
CTCTTGAGCAAGCGTTGGAAAACACAGAAGTTGTTACTACTTTTTATAAGGATAAAAAATTTCCGATTCTGATAGATGCAAGAGGAATTAAATCGATGAGCCGTGAAGCAAGGGAGCATTTTTCGGCGAATGGACGTGATGCCAAAACATGTGCTTTCGGAATTGTAATTAAATCTCCCCTGAGCCGGGTGGTTGGTAATTTTTTTCTTGGATTAAATAAGCCCGCTGTTCCAACCCGTTTGTTTGATAACGAAGAAGACGCCCTGGAATGGCTCAAAAACTATTTGTAATGCCGAAAGAAAACAATACGTCGCTGTCACAAGACCTGAGGGCTAATGAAATTCTCGAGGTAATTTTGTCCTTTGCCCGTCTCGATTTTTCAAGAAAAGTCGATATAAGTAATGGTGATGATCTTTTAGACGGGATTGGGGCCGGTGTTAATATGCTGGGCGAAGAATTAAAACATTCAGCTCTCTCTTTAAAAGAAAAAGAGCATTTACTAAAGGAAATTCATCACCGTGTAAAAAATAATTTACAAATTGTTTCGAGTTTGCTGAATTTACAATCGGAAAGTATTGTTGATGAAAAATACCTTGGCTTAATTAAAGAAAGTCATAACCGAATTAATTCCATGGCATTGGTTCATGAGATGCTCTACAAATCGAAAGACCTTAGTAAAATTGAGCTGAAAGAATACATTGAGGTTTTATCGAGTAGTGTGAACATGTCCTACTCTACCCCATCAAAAGAAATAAGTTTTAAGTATGATATTCAAACCGGGATTTTTCTGGAAATAGATATGATGATTCCGATTGGATTAATACTGAATGAAATACTGAGCAATTCTTACAAATACGCTTTTAAAGAAAAGAAAACAG
>CAZRNW010000081.1:0-10233 GCA_964601535.1 uncultured Flavobacteriaceae bacterium | reverse complement strand
GCTTTCGCTAACATGTGCGGACCATCCTTTGGCAAAGTTTTTAACCAGGTAATTGAATTTTTGTAAGAGCAATGTTCGCTCCACATAACAGAATAAACTGAGAGTTCCGTAAAATTTGGTACGCGCCCTAAAGTGGTTTTAATCTTTTCGAACTCTTCAGGTAAAAGACCTAATTTTTTGGCTGTTTCAACATCGGTGAGCTGGTTATTATAATCGATTTTTTGCATGGTAAATTATATAAAAAAGAAAGGGCTAATTTACATATAAAGCCATTTTAATGGGGGCATTTTAATCAACAATTTATAAGTATAAGGCTGGATTTAACTAAGCGGATTGTTTATTTCGGCTAAAATGCTTTATTTTTGTATATAACCTTAAAACCAAATTCTATGAAAAAAATCTACTTAGTATTATTTATTTGTATTGCCTTTTTAGGTGCAAAAGCTACAACCTATAGTGTTAATATTGCAGGGTTCGCCTATACTCCCACATTAACAACTTGCGCTGTTGGTGACATGGTAATTATTCAGGCTGCCGGGATTCATCCGACTGCACAAGTTAGTCAGTCGACCTGGATGGCGAATGGTACCGCAACTTTAGCCGGCGGCTGGGGTTCAAGCAGCACTACTTTTACATATAATGCTGTTGCCACAGGAACTATTTATTTTGTTTGCCAAAATCACGTGCTTTCTTCAGGCATGAAAGGTATGATAATTATTAATGCAACAGGTATTAACGAAACAGCAAATAATTTTTTAAACAGTTACAATTTGTTTCCAAATCCTGCTACTACCAATGTAAAAGTGAGCTTCGGATTAAATGAAGCATCTACTGTAAACATAAAGTTATTTAATGTTGCCGGAAAAGAGGTAAAAACTTTTGTGAGCGATTTAAATTTAGCTACAGGAAATTATGAGTATAATTTTGATTTGCCACAGAACATTTCTGACGGAAATTATTTTATTGAAATAAGTTCTGGAACGAGAAAGTCGACCAAAAAATTACTAGTGACCAAATAAATCACCCCTACATTTCATTAAATCAAAAAACCCCTGCGTACTCCGCGGGGGTTTTTCTTATAATTAACACAAACAAACAGTACACTCGGTTCACTGCTCCTAAGCAGTATCGGAGGAAATCCAGGCCGTCACTCCGACGTAAGTCGGAATCTCAAATCAATTTATTGATTTGCCTAAGAAATCCAGCATTATTAATTCTTCTAAAGTGTAACGCTTGCCATCAATAAATCCAACTACCCAGGCATCGGTTTGTCCTTTTGCTATGGCTTTCTGGCGTTGTACTTCTGCTTCTTTTAATGTTCTGAATTCCATTTGGGTGAATCTTGTAATGCCATCGGGGTAATCAACAATTTCAGGTTTACCATATTCAATTAAATGGTCGTATTTATAATTCTCAGGATGGCGGTAAGCCGCAATCTGAACTTTAAAAATCATTTTACTTGCACATATATTTCCGCCGATAGCTAATAGTTGGGCGTACACTTCAGGATTGTTTAATGATTTTCCTTTCAGGGCAGTGAAATCAGGTTTCGGTGCTCCCGGATCGCAAGGATCGTTTGATGCAACGGTAGTAGTTGTTTCAGTAACAGTTGCAGTTGTTTCAGTTGGTGTTGCAGTTGTTGTTGATGGCGGAACACCTGCAGTACTTGTCATGGCCGTTAAAGGCACATTCGTATTTGTTGGTTTGAAATCCGGTGTGTACAAATAAAAATCTTTTTTAATCTCTAAGAATTTATCAAGGTTTTCAATATCTAATTCCTCTTCGATCGCATCGTAACCTACAGCACTGCATTTCACTTTATAAACGTAACCCGGACTCAAAGCCAATAAATACTTACCTGAAACTTTGTTTGAATAATAGGGTCCTATCAGGGTGCTTGTTGCCACTTTAAATACTTCTATCTTTCCTTCCATCGGCACATCATTTCCATATACTATACCTTTTAACATGGCGATGATAGGTTTCTCACCTAAAATACCCGGTGTAACAACATAAATATCCTGCTTGCCTTTTCCACCTGCGCCTCCTCTGTCGGATGAGAAAAATCCTTTGTCGCCTTTTGCATTAATTACATAATAACGGTCATCCTCAGTTGTATTAAGCGGAATACCCATGTTCTTAGGCGGCAACCATTCGCCATCTTTTTTTATGGAGAACATGATATCGTATCCGCCAATACTGGTATGACCTTTTGAACTCAGGAATAAAGTAATACCGTCGGGGTGAATAAATGGAGCGTCTTCATCAAACGTTGTATTAATAGTAGGACCTAAATTAGTAGCAGGGCCCCAATCACCATTTGTTTTTTCTGAAACCCATATATCCCTTCCTCCTAAACCACCTTTACGCTCGCTTGCAAAATATAAATAACGGCCGTCTGCAGTCATTGAGCAACTTCCTTCCCAGAATTCCGTATTTACGTTCTTATTTAATTTCTCAGGTTTTGTCCATTCATTACCAACCAAATTACTTTGGTATAAATCTCCCAAATCATTATTACTGCTGAAAGTAAACATGGTTTGCCCGTCGGGAGAAATAGCAATTGCTGCATCATTCCCGTTCGTGTTTATTGATGGAATTCCTACAGGATCACTCCAGGTAGAATCACTTTTTTTGGTGCTCATGAAAATATCTTCTCGGTATTCGCCATTTTCATCCGGTTTTAATTCTTCGTTCAATTTCCCGCCCATACTTTTTTTACCCGCGTAAGTAAAAATCATTACCGATTCATCGGCTGTAATTACAGGAACACCTTCTATCTCATCAGAGTTGATGGGTGAACCAACATTAGTAATATCGGCCTGAACTTTTTTATCAATTAATTCGATGCCGCTGTTACAGTTTTTAATTACATGCCTGGCGTCTTCAACAAATAATTTATCATCGTCGCTCACCTTATTTCCAATCATGGCCAGATAAGCTTCAAAAGATTTGATAGCATCGCTGAAACGGTAATTTACGTGGTAGGCTTTCCCAACATAATAATCGATGTCTTTTGATTTTTTACTGTTATTCGCCTTGATATCTTCAAAAATCTGAATGGCACGGTCCTTTTTTTCAGGATAAAACAAACAGCAATAACCTAATTTGAATTTGTAATCTAAATCTTTCGGGTTTTTTGTATAAAGTTTATCGTAAAGCTCGTAAGCTTTTCTGAAATCCTTATTATTAAAATAATAGTAAGCTTCCTCTTCCAAATCTTTGTTAGACTGGGCCTGCAACCCTAAGGCAGAACACATAAAAAACAAAACAAAAATCCCAATGATTCTATTTTGCATAGCTTAGAAATTTAAACATCTAAAAATAAAGGTCTGTTTTTAAACCCTGCCTTTGCCGATGTAACTTAACAACTTATTAAAAGGCTAATCTTAATAACTCTGAATTTATACCACAACTAAAACGTATCAAAAGTCTAATTTTACTGAAAACCACTAAAAGCTATTTATTAGTTTTTGCTTTATTTTATTGCCTTTAAGCTAAATGGTTTCTTATGATTTGTCATAATTTGGCATTTTTTTTGATGGTTCCTAAAAACTAAAACCTTGTTTGGGTTAATTATACATTTAAGTTCGGGTTTTGCTGTTTCGCAAAATATTAAATTATGTGGCGGACTTTTACTGCTTGTTATTATCGGTTTAATAGCTTTTTATCTGCGCAAAAAAAGGGGATTAAACAACGATTTAACGGATACTACCGAATCGGGCATTATTAATTTAACCAGCGGCCGAATTCTTTTATTTTTTGGGGCTGCCATTACGGCGTTTTCTGCCCTAGCTTACTCTTATATAACGGATGATTACGATGATAAATTATATCTTTCGTTTTCACTTGCATTTTTTTTACTGGTCACAGCAGTCCTCACTTATTTGGTTGAAGAAATTAAAAAAAACATTTCGATCATACTCACCGCTGTTTATGCACTTGTATCTTTCTATTTTGTTTTTCTTTGCTATTATTCGTCTCTCAACCCCTTCTTCATTATTTCGCAAATCATAAGTTTAAGTTTGGGCACCGTAATCTTTGAAAAAACCAAACACTTTGTTTTTTTCTCAATCATCATTACCATCCTTTCTGTTTTAATCGTTTTCTCACTTAGCACGCCATTATTCAGTTCAACACTTTATTTCATGGCAACAGTTTCTGTTTTATTTGTATCCATTATCACCACATATATCAGATTACGTTTATCTGACCGTTTGATTTTTGCAAATACTGTAATAAATGAAGGCGGCTCTCTTGTTATGGCTGCCAATAAAAAAGGAGAAGTGATTTACATAAACAAAACGTTTACAAAAATTTTAGGCTTTACAGAAGAAGAAGTGTTGGGACAAGGCTGGTGGAAAGTACGGAAAGTAATTAGTAAAGAACCTGAATCTCTTTCTAAAATCCGGGATGGTAATCTGGAAGAAACAGTTACAATTCTACTTCAAACAAAAGACAATAAACAAAAATGGATTCAATGGAATAATTCAATTCTTGAAAATGGTTATATTGTTGGCATTGGAAGCGATATCACAGAAAGAATAAACTATGAACAACAGTTTAGCAAACTCGTTGAAAATGCCAAAGACATAATTTACACAACAGATTTAAAAGGTAACTTTGATTATGTTAACGATGTGACTAGTGAATATACCGGCTATAACAAAAACGAAATAATTGGTAAAAGCTACAAAATTCTGGTTCGCGAAGACCATAAACATAAAATCGAGGCTTACTATAAGGAACAAATTAAAAATAAAATAAGGGAATCATACAGAGAATTTCCGTTCACAACTAAAGACGGTAAAACACTTTGGGTAGGTCAATCGGTTTTATTTAAATACGATGAAAAAAATGGCAATTATATTGGTGCGCAAGTGATTTGCCGTGATATTACAGAAAGGGTTCTGGCGGAAGAAAAACTAAAGCAGCATAATTCAGACTTGAACGTAATTAATCAGGTAAAAGAAATTGTACTCGCATCGAATGAAACCGTAAACATGTACTCTAAAATACTGAAATTACTAGGAAATAATTCAGACAAAAGTCATTATTTCAGTATCAATATTTCCGATAAGTACCATCCTGTCTTACATACCTATAGCTTAAATACACGTGAACAAACAGTAGATTCAGAATCAAATACAATTAATACAGAACTGATACGTAAGCTTGAAGAATACAAAAACCACATCATCGAATTCGATGAAGATGAAAAAGGAAAAAAATTATATTCAGAATTATACCAGCCGGTAAATACTTATAAATCGGCTGTTGTTTTTCCAATTTCAAACGCAGGTAAGACTTACGGCTTCTTCGGATTTTATTCTTTACACTCAAATGTTTATACCAATGACACAGCCATCATGGTAAAAGATATTTGCACAAGTTTTGCGAGTTTCTTTATGCAATACGAACAAAACCGCATTATTGAAAATTACTCAAAACAATTAGAGATATTAAATGAATCGAAAACAAAATTGATTTCATACGATAATTTAAATGATGTTTATGCCGGGATAATTGAATTGTTATTAGATAACATCGAAAATGTTTTCAGAGTTAGTATTTTAGTACACGATTTGGATCGCAATGCAGGAAACTTGTTTTTTAAGGAAACGGAAACAGGCGGTATCACAAGCAAATTCATATCAACAAAAGATGTTCCAACTATTCCTTTCCATTTAAAAGGACAGATTTACGAGAAGCCAGATTTTGAATTAGCAGGTGATTTAAGTGATGAAGACCGGATTTGGATGCAAAAGGGAGCAAGGGCAGTTATAAGTTTGCCTATTACCATAAACGATCAATTGTTCGCATCAGTTAATCTGCTTTCGCCTGTTGCCAATAATTTTAACGCACAGCACAAAGCTTTAATAAAAGAAATTAACGAATCGGCTGCCACTGTTATTGAACAATTACAATTTAAAGAAATCATCTCCCGTAAAAACAAAGACATTTCAGATAACATTACTTACGCACGCCGCATTCAAAGCGCCTTAATGCCAACTGAAGAATTATTAAAAGAATTATTGCCGCAATCGTTTTTAATTTTTAGTCAGCGTGATTCTTTGGGAGGAGATTTTTACTGGTTTGAAAAACGAGGTGAAAATATTTTTTTAGCTGTTGGTGATTGCACCGGGCATGGCGTTTCGGGTTCTTTATTAACCATCTTAGCTTCCGATTACATTAAACAGGCAGTTGAAGGAAAAGGTTATACCGACCCTGCCCTGATTCTGGAATATTTAAGTTTATCGTTACAGGGCGCGCTTAATAAATATTCGGAAGATGAAATACTTGACGGACTTGATATTTCATTTGGGGTTTATAATGAAAGTACTAAAATGCTTTTATTTTCTTCAGCGATTCACCATTTCTTTTTAGCGCGAAACAATGAATTATTAGAATACAAAGGTAACCGCAAAGCAATAGGTGGAATTAATACCAACGAAAAAGACAACAATTTTACCACTTACATGATTCAGCTAATGCCAGATGATGTTGTTTATTTCACCACCGATGGCTTCACCGACCAATTGGAAAATAAAACAGAGAAACGCTACGGTAAAGCACGTTTAAAACAAATTCTTTTACAGATAAACGATAAAGACTTAGACAGCCAAAAAGAGGTTCTGATAAAAGAACATCTTAAATGGAAAGGCAATCAAACCCAAACGGATGATATTTGTTTCCTTGGCTTTAAAGTTTAATGCAGCACTATTTTAGTTGTACTTACACCTTCACTATTCGAAACCTTCACAAAATAAATTCCCCGGCTCCATTTCTCCGTATTAATTGAAGTTGAAGAAGTAATTGTATTTTGGTAAATCATTTTTCCATTAACATCAAAAACAGATAGTTCATTTTCTGTTTTGTTCTTAACCGAAACATTAATTTTATCGCTTGCCGGATTTGGATAAACAGAAACTCCACTAAATGACTGGCTAATCTCGTTTACTCCTGCTCCTAAAGACCAATATTTAATTTGTGCAGATTGGGCACTGTTTTGTAAATCCAATAAACTATCGCCCGCAATTAAAGCAAATGCGACAACTACAGTTTGGCTTGGCGCAATTGTATAAGGACCGCTGCTCATTACATTTATAACATCATTTCCTGTAACACTGCAGCTACCTGCTGAAAGGCGGTTAGTTGAAAGTGTTTTATACTTATTAATGGTAGTGAATCCACCTGAAATATCATAACCTCCGCAGCCACCTGAAACGTTATCAATACCATGAAATACCGGTGGGGCGGAACTCGTTAATAATTTAATTCCGGCATACTTTCCAGCCACATTTGTACACCAGCTATATCCCATTTTACTTGTAGCATCATAGGCTGACTTATTGTTTGCAAAAGAAGTAGCATCAATATCCCAGTCGGCACAAATACCTGCATACATGCTTGTATATGTTGTAGCTGAGTTGTTCTTAATAATGTATTCCCAGATTACATATTTTTTATCAGGAATAGAATTCCAAGCCCACGTGCGCTGTTCAATCTCCAGACCTATTACTGATGCAGAAGCCGAATCGCTGTATTTTGCATAAGTATCAAAATTACTTTTTGCTCCTGTTTTTATTTCTGAAATGTTTGTCGAAATTTTAAATTCAGCGTCATTGGCGGCTCCAGTACCCCTCACACAATCTGAAACCTTGGTTGTATCAACACCTATCATTAATCCACCATCGTAAATTAAATTTTGAGTTTGGTACATAAATCCAAGTCCGTTTGCTTGCCCGTCTGCACTGTAAAAATCTTTTCCTTTGCTGGTTGCTGTAGTTAAAACATCATTCACTGTGATATTCAAATAATCAACATTAGCAATAACGGTAATAAAACTTTTAGTAGTGTAGGTACCATCTGCAATTGTTAAAGTAAAATTGATTGGGGAGTTCGGTGTATAGGTAGTTATTATTTTGAATGCAAATGGTGCTGCAGTATTTGATAAAGTTCCCATCATTGCCAAAGCACCGATATTAATGGTGTTTGTTAATGCCGTTACACCTGCATTAAGAGTGGCTAATGTAGCAGTAGCCGCTGTTGTTGGTGCTAAATAATTAGTGAATACACCACCGATTCGCAAGGTATCATTCAGATTGAAAATATCATCGTTCTTATCATCAAACATTAATTGATTATAAATCACTGCCGGAGCTAAAGGGTCGGTTAAAGCACGGCCTAAATTTACACGGCCGGTACCTAATTTATCTTTTCTGCCGCTGTTAATTGGCAAGGTATAAATACCATCTGTTGTTTGTTTAACGCGTTCGCAGGCTTGTAATGCTGAGTAAGAAGGGAAAAAACTTCTTACAATAGCAACTACACCGGCAGTTACAGGTGATGCCATTGATGTTCCGGTTTGCTGGGTATAAGAGTTTCCGTTCCATGTAGCGTTAATATTTGTACCCGGTGCACTTACATCAACAAAATATCCATAAGTAGAACTAAAATTAATAACGTCGTTTGATTGTGTATTAGCAACAGCCATTACATTGTCATAAGCCGCCGGCCAAAAGTTTTCTTCTAATCCTGTATTACCGGCTGCGGCAACAACAAGCGCATCTTTATTTATTGTAGCATAAGTACAAATATCTTGTCCGAATTGTCCGCCACCCGGACCACCCCACGAACAATTAATAACTTTACAACCATGGTCGGCTGCGTATTTAATTCCATCGTAAGCTGCAGTTAATGCGCCCGATGAATTTGCGATTTTTACAGGTAAGAATTTACATTTGAAACCAACACCAGCAACACCAACTGAATTGTCGGTAGCCGCAGCTGCAATACCGCAAACGTGAACACCATGTGCATTTGCCTGCCATGTTGCGTCATTATCATTCATTCCTAAATCCCATCCACGGAAATTATCGATATAACCATCACCGTCATCATCAATACTGTTAATTGGATCAGCATAATTGTATTTAATATTTCCGCCTAAATCAGAATGTGTATATTCCACTCCTGTATCAGTTATTCCAATTACAATTGTAGTATCGCCTTTACTTGTATTCCAGCCATTGTAAGCATTAATCCTGTTTAAATGATATTGTGAAGCAACTGTTGCCTGAGGATCGTTTGGTGTGTAAGTTGTTACAGGTATAAAATGAGGTTCAGCGTAAGCTAATGCCTTACTTGCCAATAAAGAGTTTATTGCTTTTTCGATAGGAACAGCGCCTGAATATTTACATTCATAAATCAATGATAGGTCCGCCATTTTGTAACCATCCTTATTGTATTTCTCGCGCGGCGGTTTTTCGTTGGCGAATTTTTTGGCAACTGAAGTTACTCCAATTGAATTAAAGCCTTTTTGGAGGGCTGCAATATTTACACCCTGCTCGTTACACATTGGGCGGAATTGTTCCTTCACTTTAATGATAATGGTATTCTGCATGTAATCGTTTGCAGTAACATTAGGCTGTAATTTGTAAGCTGTTTGCGAAAAAACTGCAACAGACATAAATAAAGCAATAAAGCTTAAAGTAAATTTTTTCATGTTTAAATTTTAAGAATTATAAAAATACAAAATAAAAATCAAATTACCACTTGCATTTGCAGGAAGGTGATAAATAAACGGTGGTAGTTGGTAAAAGCTCCTGAATATAACGGTGTTGCTCGTCGCTGAATAAGATATTCCTTAAATCAAGCACTTTTAGTTTTTTTAGTTTTTGGAGGGTGGCCGGAAATTCGCTGAGGTTATTGCTCCATAAATCGGCAATCTCCAGTTTTTCCAAATCACCGAATTGCGGAGGCAGTAAAACCAATTCGTTTTGGTTCAGATTAATCCAGCGCAGATTCTTGAGTTTTCCAATATCAAGTGAAACATGCTCTAACCCTGTTTTGCTCATAGATAAAAATTGCAATTGGGTTAATTCCCCGATTCCGTCCGGTATTTCTTTAATGCTGTTCTTACTCAAATCCAAATATTGAAGGTTCTTAAATTTTAATATTTCTTCCGGAAATTTTTTAAGATGTTTTTTACGCAATACTAATTTAATCACTTTATCAGGATTCATTAAAGCAGAATCCATATTGGTAATTTCATCTGTATGCGCCAAGGCAACTGAATCTAATAATTGTGCATTGCTTTGTGTAAAGGCAAAAAACAAAAATGTAATTATGAAATATTTAAAATTCTTTTGCAATTTATTTCGTCGTTTTTAATGGCAGTTATTAATTCTTCAATTGAGTTGAATTTTTTTTCGTCACGCAAGCGCTCAA
>CAZRNW010000080.1:0-10237 GCA_964601535.1 uncultured Flavobacteriaceae bacterium | reverse complement strand
TTCGATACGGATGTTCTGTGCTTTACCTGTCGCTTTATCTTTTGCTGATACGGATAAAATTCCGTTCGCGTCAATATCAAATGTTACTTCAATTTGAGGTACACCACGAGGCGCCGGCATAATGCCATCTAAATTAAACTGACCAATCGTTCTGTTATCTTTTGCCATCGGGCGCTCACCCTGCAATACATGTAATTGTACACTTGGCTGGTTGTCGCTAGCTGTTGAGAATGTTTCTGTTTTTTTACTTGGAATGGTTGTATTACTTTCAATTAATTTAGTGAACACGCCACCGTAAGTTTCAATTCCTAAGCTAAGAGGTGTAACATCTAACAACAATACGTCTTTTACTTCTCCTGTTAACACACCACCCTGAATAGCTGCACCAATTGCTACAACTTCATCCGGGTTAACACCTTTGCTCGGTGCTTTACCGAAATATTTTTCAACTGCTGCCTGAATCGCAGGAATCCGTGTTGAACCTCCCACTAAAATAATTTCATTGATATCAGAGTTGTTTAAACCCGCATTTTTCATTGCTGATTTACATGGCTCAATTGTTCTTTGAATTAATTTGTCTGCTAATTGCTCGAACTTTGCACGTGTTAAGGATTTCACTAAGTGTTTAGGAATTCCGATTACCGGCATGATGTAAGGCAAATTAATTTCTGAAGTAGTTGTGCTCGATAACTCAATCTTAGCTTTTTCAGCAGCTTCTTTCAAACGCTGTAAAGCCATTGGGTCCTGACGCAAATCAATGCCTTCATCTTTTTTAAATTCATCTGCTAACCAATCAATAATTACCTGGTCAAAGTCATCACCGCCTAAGTGTGTATCACCATCAGTAGATTTTACTTCAAACACGCCATCACCTAATTCAAGAACTGAAACGTCATGTGTACCGCCACCACAGTCGAACACAACAATTTTCATGTCCTTACCTTTTTTATCCATACCGTAAGCTAAAGCAGCAGCGGTTGGTTCGTTGATGATACGTTTTACTTTTAAGCCGGCAATTTCGCCTGCTTCTTTTGTAGCCTGACGCTGTGAATCGTTAAAGTAAGCAGGTACTGTAATTACAGCTTCCGTTACTTCTTGTCCCAAATAATCTTCAGCAGTTTTTTTCATCTTCTGAAGAATAATTGCAGAAATTTCCTGAGGCGTATATTTTCTGTCGTCGATTTGTACGCGAGGTGTATTGTTATCACCTTTTACAACTGCATAGGGTACATATTTTAATTCTGAACTAATTTCTTCAAAAGTATGTCCCATGAAACGTTTAATCGAATAAACAGTTTTCTTAGGGTTGGTAATAGCCTGACGTTTTGCAGGGTCTCCAACTTTACGTTCTCCTCCATCTACGAACGCTACTACAGATGGTGTAGTTCTTTTGCCTTCGTTGTTTGCAATAACAACTGATTCGCTGCCTTCCATTACAGCTACACAGCTGTTGGTCGTTCCAAGGTCTATTCCGATTATTTTTCCCATAATTTTTTTAGTTTAGAGTTTATAGTTGAGGATTGAGAGCCGAGCCTTTTACCTTAAACTATAACCAAGTTCTATTTTATTATTTTTAATTTAAAATTTGTCTGATTGTTTTCGAGTCTCTCAACTCTAAACTCTCAACTCCCATATGTCAATGACCGTGCCAAAATGTTAAAATGGGGTGTAGACTGACAGGCTGTCAGAGCCCATAAATAAGACTAAATAAGTGACAGTAAAGCGCTGAAAATTAGGCAAAAATGGCATTATTTGTATGTGCCTTCGACAAGCTCAGGCACCTTATATTCAAGAAACAAATATTATTAGAAATGGTGGCTGAGCTTGTCGAAGCCACAAACGCATCGTTTAATTACAAACCGAACCCGGATTGTTATTAGCGTCTAAGAAAAGTAAATCACACAAGGGTTTTTTAGTGGCCATATAATTGACGGTTGCAGTTGCTAAATGTTTTGGCGCATGATAAGTCGAACGGCAAGAGAAAATACCAAATGCATCTCCGTTAATATTACTATAAGTCGGTTTATCCTGGGCAATAGATGTAGATGGTGCGCTAATTTTAATAAAGTCAGCAAAGTCTTGGGCTGCAGCTGTAATAATATATTCAATTGTTACAGCTCTCCTTTTTAATACCAATAATCCCGGTGGATCAGGTATCTGAGAAATTTTTGAATGCAGATAGGCAAAATAATCACCCGAATAATAATTGAATTCTAATTCTTCGCCGCCATCTAAAGTAGAACTGGTGATGCGTGAGAATTCATAATCAACAGTACGCTTAACAGAATCTGCATTATTCAAATAATCTACCCAATGAAAACGCATGATACAGGCATAATCACGTGCATCTTTAATTGAATAAAACTTAATGTTGCGGCGGATGTTTGTCACCGTTAAATCTAAATAATAATAAGGCGGATTAGATGGCGAATAAGCTACAGGGTAATAAGGAGGTCCTAAGGGCTGAATAATTCCCGGTGCAATAATACTATCAATCATTAAACTCTTGGAGGTAAATTCTTTTCCTGTGACTGTGTTTTGAATTTTTAAGCGGTACTCGCCTGTAGGATAAATTCTGTCATCAGTAAACCACAAACGCTGGTTCTGATTAAACGGACCCGAACCTAATTGAACAACGGTATCGTTTAATACGATTTCCATTTTAGTGGGATTGCCAATAGTTGTCGGCACCTGAGTTCCTGTGTAATCGTAATGCGTTAATGAAACACGTAAAACACCGGCCTTATAGTTCACCGAATCATTTACGGTTGCCATAGTGAAAGCATTGCCTTCGCCCAGATAAATCCGATTGATACGCACGTACTGCCTGGTTTCTTTAGCGTTTAAAATAGCGTAGACTGAAATGGATTCTTTATAAGGCGCCAGAATTTTTAAATCATTTTTACATGAATTAAAAAGAACTGTAATTAGTCCGAAAATAATAAAGGCTTTTGAGTAAAAACGCATCACGCAAAGATAGGGTTTTATATGTAAAATGTAAGAAGGATAATGGAAAAAGACAGGGAAATTATATAAGTGGTCACTTTTCAGCCACGAATGACACTAATGTACACGAATCTATTAGTGTTAATTCGTGCTATTAGTGGCCAGATTTTGATGCAGTTTCTGATATAAATCCTTCCATCCGGGGGCGATTGCATCCGAAAAACTACGGTCGTGAGTTACAGTTATAAATAAGCCATTTACCGATTTTACCATAGCTGCAATTTCCATTAGCTTTTCGTAAGCGGGGCCCGCAGATGAATTTTGATGTTCGTAATAAGCTCCGTCCATAGCCGAAAAAGGTACAGCTAATAATGGTAATTCACTTTCCGTTTCAAAATCGTAATAATAAAATGGTAAAGTGGTAGCTGCCCTGAATCCAACTTTATCTGACCAGCCCATTGTGAAATCGAATTGAATTCCCGCTTTTATTAATTGTTTAGGAGTTGTTTTAATATTGAAACGTAAATAATGCTGACGGGAAGCAGTAATTTCTGTCCCTGAATTTTTTGATAACCGTTTTTGCTCAGCCACCAATAACTGCTCATCAACAAAAGAATCATAAGAAGGATGCAAGCCGATTGTGATATTATTTTTATTCAGCTCATTCAGTAATTTAATAAATTCAGGATGATTCGGATCAATCGTTCTGTCGTACTTTGTATTATTCCTGTATAGAAAAAAATAAATGAGAGGAATATTGTATTTTTTTGAAAGCTCCGTCTGAAATTCATATTCATCAAACGGATCCTTATGCTCACCAAAAATACTGCTGTATCTTTCGCCTAAACCAACAAAGTCCATTCTTGCTATAGACTTTAAAGCCCCTCCTATTTGTCTGAAAAAAGGTTTCGCCTTAAAAGCATAAACATTATCTACATCAATGGTAGAAATGAATTTGAATTTCTTTTCCGGAAATTGTAATGATTTAAATTTTGCCGACAGCATCAGTTTTAATTCCATCAACCAAATATCAACCAAAGGTGTTGTGAAAATTGTTTCAGGAACAAACCTTCCGTGTTCATCAGATTTGGCCAAAGACCATTCTTCGCATCGGGCAATGTGATAAAAAACAGAAGCGAAAATATCGAACGAATCTTTCGTGTATTCCAAATCCGGTTTTTTGATTTCCCTGCTGCTTAACAATCCTTCCGGATTAATATTTAAGGCGTGTTCAAATGTTTTTACCGAATAATTTATTTTAGCAAGTTTCGAAGAAAGGAATTCATTTTCATTATCAATCAGTAAAAAATTTACCTGTAATCCCTGATTAAAAATAAATTTACACACGTAACGTAAGCGTGGGGTGATTTTTGGAGCATAAATTATTATACTTGGCTGCTCACTGGCGCCTTCAAACAAAAAGCCTTTTAATTCGTTTAACCTTTGCATTAAAATTTACTTATTGCTTCAAAAACACGTTCAGTTGCTTTTCCATCCCATAAAGGCGGAATTTCTCCTTTTTTATAAGTCCCCGCCTCTACCTGTGAAATATAATTCAAAATAGTTTTTACTTCAAAAGGCACAAGTGTATTGGTTCCTAACGTACAGGTTATAGGTCTTTCGGTATTTGGCCTTAATGTAAAACAAGGTACTTTTAAAAAAGTTGATTCTTCCTGAATACCGCCACTATCGGTTAAAATAAATTTACTGTACTTCACTAATTTCTGGAAAGAGAAATAACCCAGTGGTTCAGTAAAAATTAAACCTTTTAATGCTGCAAATTTTTCTTTTAAACCAAGCGATTCAATGTTTTTTGTTGTACGCGGATGAACAGGGAATACAATTTTACAGGTTTTGTTCACTTCGGTTAAAATTTCAATTAGTTTTAATAATCCTTCTTTGCTATCCACGGTAGCGGGACGATGCATTGTCATTAGCACAAATTCTTTTTCGGCTAAGTTAAGTTCAGAAAGTATGTTTGACTTTTCAATTTCCTTACTAAAAGCCACCATGGTATCAATCATGGTATTACCAACGAAAAAAATACTGTCTTTAGTATGGCCCTCCGAAATTAAATGGTCGTAACCGCTTTGCTCGGTCACAAAAAAGTAATCGCTTAATTTATCAGTTTCTATACGGTTTAGTTCTTCAGGCATAGTTTCATCGAAACTGCGCAGGCCGCTTTCCAAATGCGCTAATTTGATGCCACAATTTTTTGCAGCGTTAGCACCTGCAAGAGTCGAATTTACATCACCAACAACCACAACTAAATCAGGCGTAAATGTTTTTTTAATAAGATTATCTAGAGAGGAAGAAATTTCGCTGATCAATCCTTCCCTATTTAATCCCTGACTGGTATTCAAAAAATAATCGGGTGTTAAATTAAATTGTTCGAAAAAAACATTAGCCATTTTGTCGTCAAAGTGCTGACCCGTATGAGCAATTTTCACTTCAAAATTATATTTCGCAGCCATTTTTTTGAACTGCGTCACTTTTATAAAATTAGGTCGTGTACCGACTATGACCAGGATCTTTTTCATCAGTTTTGTGAAGATAAAGCTATTAAAAAATAATTGGCTTTTCCAATTTTATAGAGGGTTTGAATACGGTTTAAAAAACCCAAATACAAGGTCCAGAAAACCGAAAACAATTTCACATCACTGCGGTTGTAATGATGTGTGTAACAAATTGGTTTTATAGTTTCAGTTGTGAAACCATAATTGGCAAAAAAACTTTCGATTTCGTCTTCTTTAATAACTAATTTGTTTTCTTTGTTGTTTTGCGATTGAAACCATTTAAAATTTTTTCCTTCTGTATTCGGAATAATGATAAACACTTTTGCTTTATTAGCGCTTATCGTCCGTTTCAGTGATTTTAAAACAAAATCATAATTCTCGAGGAGGAAAAGTGAATTAATGATGCAAAAAGCGCTGAATTGTTTCCGGGATTCCAAAACATTCTCGATAGTACTCACTTCGAATTTGAGTTTATCTGAAACAAAATTTCCGCTTGCTTTTTTAATGGCTTCACCTGAAACATCAAAACCCAGAACTCTTGCCCCAATAAATTTGTGGATATTAAAAGAAGTTTCACCGTTACCGCAGGGACAATCAATAATAATATCAGATGGATTATTTTTTATTAAAGAAGCGATTTCTCTTGCAAAAACAATCTGAGGGTAATTATATTTCAATAAACCTTTAGCCATTAATTGAGTCGATTAAAGTTTTTGAAATATGAATGGTTTGGAAAGAGGAAATATTAAGCGCGGTATTATACACCGGCTTTTTTAGTTTATCTGAAGTCAGAAATTCATAAAAAGAATCTGCAATGGCAGAAGGTTCAAAATGAATCCCTACATTATTTTTTGTTATAAACTCTGAAGCCTCCCCTTTATTACCGAAATACAATATCGGTTTCTTAAAATACAGGTATTCATAAAATTTTGTATTGAAAGCATGACTGTGGTCGGGCGCAGAAAACAAGAGACAAAAATCGGATTGATTGATTTCATCCAAAATCCGTTTCTGCGGAAGATTCCCATGAAAAGTAATAGCGGTACAATTCGTTTGTTTCAATAATTCAAGAGCCTCATGGTCCATGTTACCATAAAAATCAAAACTGAGTAGTTTATATAAATCAGCGTTATTCTTTTCTAATTTATTCAGGCAAATAATTAATGGTTTTAATAAATAAATCAGGTTGGGATAAAACGAGCCGCTGTAAATAAAACGCAGCAAGGGCGATGCATCTGCTTTGTTTTCCGTAAAACGGTAATCATCCGCGTCAAATCCGTTTGGTAAATGAATAAATTTGGCTTTTGATTCGGTTTTTGCTTTTAAAATACCGAGGCTATGTGCGTTAACATCAAACACAACGTCAACGGTTTTTAGCACTTCTTTTTCGAATTCAATTTCATCTTTCAAATCCGCATCACTAATAGTTGCGAATCCATGATATGATTTATTATCGGTCCAAGGGTCACGGTAATCAACCATAAACTTAATTTGCGGATATTTTTTCTTTAGAGGCAAAAGGTAATACGAAAGTTTATAGGGCGGGATGGTTACGATAAGTGTGTCAATCTTATTTTCAGTAATAATCTTATCCGCGGCATTTAATAAAGATTCCTTAATAAAATAAATTTTATCTTGCTTATTCCCTTTCAAAAAAAATGAAGCTTTTAATGAAAATAACTTGTAGATGATTTTTTCACTAAACGATTCGGGATAAAAACTGAAAACCTTTGAGTTTCCTAAAGGGATGCTTGTTATTTTTATGTTTTCGTGCTTTACATCATCATTCCATTCCGATAATTTACCCGAGGTATTTTCAGCTGCTAAAACATTTACTTTATAACCATCATTCGCCAGATGCTTTGCAAATTTAGCCCAACGCCTACCTCCTATTCCGGGGAAAGGCGGAAACGAAAAACAAACAAGCAATATGTTCTTTTTACTTTCCAATCAGTTTCTTAAGAGGTTTGAAAATCTTAATCATTTTAAAATACATTTGCCAGTACTTCTCAAGTGTTGCATAATCGCTGTGCTTCTTAACCGGTGCTTTCATATACGCGTCAAATTCCGCTTCGGTAAATCCAAATTTCTTTAATACATATTCTTTATCCTCGGCATATTGTTTAGCATCGTAGGCCGGCATAGCGTATTCTTTTAATGCTTCTTCCCTGCTTATCTGTCCGGCCTGAACCAATACTGACAAATGAAATTGGCGTTTATCAAAACCAAATTTCTCCTTTAAAATGTAGCCCTGATAAAAACGTGTGAAAATATTTTCGTAATGTTTCCCTCCATAATCACGCCATCCTAATTCTTTTGTGATGAGTTCTTTTACTTTTTTCTTGTCGTAATCTGTATAATTAAGTAAAGAAACATATTTCAGTTTTTTGTTTACCATCATTTGTCTGATAAAAGAAAAGGAAGGGAAGGTTTTAAAAGGAACTTTCCCGAATTGTTTGTGAATGGCTTTAATATTCACAATATCCATTTTTGCGTGACGCCAACTCTTGGGTAAATAAGTTCCTTCGGTTATTACGTTATGTCCGGTAAGCACATGCTTGATTCCGTATTTAATTGCGGCTTTATGTGCAGTTAATATCAGCGCGTAATCGTAAGGCAATTCTATATCCACAACCCCGGCTTTAAAGAAAGATAACTGAATGTCTTTTATTTCTTCCCAATCCAAAACCAAAGTATAAAGATCAAATCCGGTCTTCTCACAAATGTTTTCGATATTCTTAACAGAGAGTTCAGAATTCCATCCGTTATCACAATGCACAAGTAATGCTCTTAAGCCGTTTTGTTTGGCTACCCATGCCAGATAAGTACTGTCTACACCTCCGCTAACACCAATAATACAGTCGTATTTCTTCCCGTTTCCAGCTGCTTTTATTTCAGCAATAGTATCATTAAAATGTTTTTTGGAGGCCTCACCTTTAGGAAGTTTTGCAAAGGCTTTATCAAAACTATGGCAATGATTGCAAATACCGTTCTCATCTATGATGAGATCCGGGTCATTCACATTGTCCATTATACATCGCTTACAGGTTTGCATTTTAATTTATCATTTTTTTATAATCAGTATTTAAAATAAATTTTTCTCCGGCGTATTCTAAAAAATCATTCAGTGTATCCAGATTATGCTCGCTTATCATTTTAGGATGCGAAATAAAATGCATAAAATCATTTTCAGCCAGATATTTTTTATACGCGCTGCGGGTATAATAAGTTAATAATTCAACTGATACCATTTCAGCATTATTGTGCGTTACTTTTTCCATATTTTGTATACTTCGTATCACGCTTGCCTCCCCGTCTACTGCGCTAAATCCATCTCCGAAACCTCTGTTTTTGGTATACCACATGTATTTATGAAGAAATTTATTCAGAAAACGGTTAACCTTACTTATACTCAATGTGCTAATAACAATTTCCCTGAACTTTCCATTAACATCCATTTTCTCAACCTCACTCGAAAAAGAATAAATATTTTGACGGGGAATTCCTGAGAAATCATAAAAAATATTCTTTCCCTCCATGGTAAAACCTCGCAATGCTGAAAAATCGTTAATGAGTCCGTGTTTCTCAAAATGAGGTTTTAGTGCCGAGAAAGGTTGCAAACACCATCCGCCTGCCCTATAACAATCAACTGCATACTCAACTCCCGCCTCTTTCATTAATTCCTTTATCAGTCTAATTGAGAAAGAGAACAAACCATCACGCTCTTCCTCTGAAATTGAATGTAATCGGTAGTGTTCAGTTGATTCTAAACACCACTGATTAATTTCTTTATCATAAACCGCATCACGCCAATGCGGATGTAAATGCGGAAATATAAAATGCCCCTCCTGCAAAATTTTAATTAACTGATTTTTAATCTTCACTAAATCTGACTGACAATTCTGATCGCTGTTTTCAGATAAGCGCTTCAAATAACTTGTATCTACAAAGAATAAAGCATTCGTGTAATTATTTTGCCGGAATAATTTTAACAGCATTGAGGTTGGTTTAAGAATACAATTCTCAACGGAACCACTGCGTTTTCCAAGGTATAACTCATAATCGAATGTAAGCAGCAAATGACGCTCATTTACTAAAGAATTTGCATTGTTTTTTTCTTCAATAATTGCTGCAAGTCTTTTTGTTAAAACAGGAATTGAAAATTCCTCTGGGTCGAAATCCGTATTCCATTCATGTGCCTTATCATTAATGGTTGAATGTATAATTTTTTTTAAATCTCTGAGAGCATTTTCCGGACTCAGCCAATAACCCAAATTGTTTTCGGTAATGAAATCTACGGCAGGGCCTTTGTGCGACACAACAATTATTTTTTTACGCTGCGAAATGTATTCACAAAACTTTGTACTTAATGCGAAATTATAAATATCGTTCAGAAACAACATGCAATAGTGAGACGAAGCGATTTTTTCATATACTTCCCTTAAACCGATAGACTTCGTAAACTTAAAAGCTTCGGTAATTTTATACTCAGTTATTAATTGATGATACTTTTCAGGAAAACGGCCAATGAATTCGAACTCGAGTTTATTGAATAAATCAGGCTCCGTATCTTTAAGTGAAGCCAAGGCCTTAAAAAAAGGTTCCATTACATAGCTTAAATTAATATAGAGCGTACCGGTAAAAACAAATTTTATTTTGTCGGAATTTTGAGATTGGGAAAACTGCAGTCCGCTAAAGTCTTCCGGGTCGTAGCCATTGGTTACAACTTCAAACTTTTTTTTGATGGTGAGTGAACTGAAGTAACTATTTAATTC
>CAZRNW010000079.1:0-10263 GCA_964601535.1 uncultured Flavobacteriaceae bacterium | reverse complement strand
CGTTCGAATGGAAAATGGTTCTTCCTTATCTCGTTTCACAAATAGCAGGCGCTTTAGCAGCTAGTTTAGCCTTAAAAAATATTTTTCCTGCGAATGAATTACTAGGAACCACTTTGCCTTCCGGTTCTGCCTTGCAATCTTTTTGTCTAGAAGTTTTCCTCACTTTTGTTTTAATGATGGTTATATTAAGAAGTAAAGGAACACTCGCTATGGTTTTAATCGGACTCACAGTAGGTTTAGAAGCTTATTTTGCCGGACCCATTTGTGGAGCCTCTATGAATCCTGCACGTTCAATTGGCCCGGCACTTGTTTCTGGTCATTTAGAATATTTGTGGTTATATATCATCGCGCCCGTAAGCGGTGCAGTTGTTGGAGTTTTTATAAATAAATTAATAGTTGGAAAAAATGAAAACAGAAAGTGAAATCATTTGGTTGGAACACCGGAACGAATTAAAGCGTTTTGTTTTATCTAAAATAAAAGATAAAGATGACGTAAATGATATTTTGCAGGAGGTTTTTATTAGACTGCACTCGAATTTAACGAACTTAAAAAGCGAAGCAAAAATAAAACCCTGGCTATTTCAAATCATAAGGAATGTAATAACGGATTATTTCAGGAAAAAGAAATTTTCAGTTAGCCCCGATACAGTTGATTTACCATATGAAAGTGAAACCACTAATAACAATGAACAATTTGCCGGATGTGTTAAGCCGCACCTAAGTAAATTACCTGAAAAATACCGTTTCGCATTAACGAAAGTGGAATTAGAGGATTGCAGCCAGTTACAATTGGCAAAAGAACTCAACATTTCATATTCAGCCCTTAAAAGCAGAGTTCAGAGGGGAAGGGAATTACTAAAAAATATTTCAAAGCCTGTTGTGATATTTCAACCGATAAATATGGCAATGTGATTGCCTCTGAAAAAAAACATTCCTGTACAATCTGTTAAATAAAAGGCGTCCACTTTAGGCGGACGCCTCTTTTCTTAACAGCATTTGCCGCTCTTGTTACAACCACAGTTGCAGTCTGTGCAACAGTTATTGCCGCAATTGCAATTTGAACAACAATTGTTTTCGCAATTATTGCCGTTGCAACAGCTTTGGTTTTTGTTTTCGTTCATGATTTTTATTTTTTATCACAATCAACAGCGATTGTATATAATAGACGGAGCTATATTAAAAAAGACGCATTTTAAATTGGTTAAGAGATGTTAAAGAATATTTTCCAATCATTTAGCTTTTTATATTTGAATCAGTGAAAGCAATCATTTACATATTATTAATTTCATTTTCGTCTGTAACAATAGCGCCGGTTTCTTTAATGGTGTTACAGGCACTGAAGGCAAAATGTGAAATGAAGTGCAGTATGGCGGAAGAAAACAATACCTGCGAAAAGAATAATATGGAATGTTGTCCCGGCATGTGTAATCCAACACAATGTTGTTTTTGTTGCTTCCTCTGCACACTGGATGCTAAAAAACCAACAATAAAAGTTTTCGAAAGCAAACTCAATAAGCGGAATACAGATAATCACTACGATTTATCTGATTATTCATCCGATTGCTGGCAGCCGCCTAAAAAAATCTGTTAACCTCAGATTAAGAATTCAATTTATTTACATTTTAAAATTATTATATGAAAAAGATCATAATTATCGGTGCTGCCTTATTGGTAACCACCGGAGCAGTTTTAGTTGCCAATAATGTTGGCTCAACTGATTGTCCGATTTGTCCACAAGGAACATGTTGTCCTATGGGTGATTGTGATTCAGGCGATTGCTGCAAGAAGTAAACGAAGGCCCCGGATGGAAACGTTCGGGGCTTTTTTTATTGAATATTTTTTCAGACCTTGATAAAAAATAAATAGCATGAAGCGCCTCTTTTTAGTCTCATTTTTACTCTTGACTTTTACAGGTTTCTCACAAACTGTAAATAACATGGTTGTGTTTTGTAATAATGGCGAGCCTTTTACTTTAATTTTAAATGGCTAACGTATTAATATGGAACCTAAAACCAGAGTTGTAGCAACCGGCTTAACTTTAAAGAAATATCAGACAAAAGTGATTTTCAAAAATTCAAACATTAAAGAGGCAAACACGACCATTACTTTTTATAGCACGGGGTACGAATGTGAATTTAGTTTAAATAAGAAGAGTAAGAAAAAGTATAAAATAGAGTATTTCACGGAAAGAAAAATTCCTGAGCCAAATCCTCAATGAAAAAACTTAAACCATATAGTTTCATAATTTTAATTAGCTGTTCTTTTTGCATTTGTGCGCAGGAGCTTCCAAAAAAAACACGTATCGGCTTGGGGCTTGATATGAGTTTATCTAATAACGGCCACGGTGGGTTTTACGGCGCGCATTTATCAGTAAGTAAAGGGCGTAATAGTTTTAAGGCAGGTCCCGTCATGCATCAGCGCTCGATGCAATTAAGCGGTGGAAGACTAAGTTACTCTTATATTTTGGCGGGAATGGATGGCGAAGAGCAAATGGGAATTACATTTCCTGAATCCAATAATGGTTCGTGCAGAATTAGTTTATATGCTTATTTGCAGTATGTGAGCAATACAACCTTAAGTTATACACGAGCTAAAGAAGAAACGCAATTGTATATTGATACAATTCCGGTAGACTGGAATGCAGTGCGTTTATCAACCATTGAGGGTGCATTAGGTGCCGAAATTGATGTTAAGCTTTTGGGTTACGTCCAATGGCGTACTTTTGTCGGTTTAGGATTGTACTCCTATTTAAATCCAGTTCGGGGAATGTATCAGGAAAATACAGGGCTCATGTTCATGATTGGAACAGGAATTGATATTCCTACTTTCAGAAAAAATAAAAAATAGTTTTAAATTACTCCTTCTTTCCGAAAAGTAATTTTAAATCCTTTTCTTTTTTAATGGTGAAATAGCCTGCATCTGTCCAAAACCACATCGCATTATTATTCTTGGAAAGCGAAACCGGAGTATCGCCTAATTTTATGCGTAATTCTTTTTTGTCAACCGAAAGCAGCGTAGCAGAAAATAATTTATACAACTCTTCCAAATCTTTTAATCCACCTTTAAATCTGAGCGATTTGTAATCGGTCGAATAATTTTCGTTTTTATAAGTGATATGTATAACAGTATCTCTTCCTTCAGCGAAATAGGAGATTTCTACATCACTTTTGTCTTTTTTAATATTGCCAATTACTACAGGCTCAATAATTGAACCAATATCTATTTGAGCTGTAAAAAATAAAGGAGAAAAAACAAAAAGTAGTATGAATCTCATTTAATAAATATAAAATAAAAAAACTTACTTTTTCTAAGAAATGATTGTCATGCTGACCGTTGAAGGCGCTATCAGCACCTCAAAAAACAAAACCCCGCATTGCGGGGTTGTTTTTTGTGTGGTACCTCCAGGAATCGAACCAGGGACACAAGGATTTTCAGTCCTTTGCTCTACCGACTGAGCTAAGGTACCAGCCGCGACAGTTTTACCCGTCATTTTGAGGATGCAAAAATACAATATTAATCTATTTTGCCAAAAAGAGGGCAAAAATATCTTATTTCATTCTCAAAAGGCTCATTTTACTTAACTTAGTAGGCATATGAACCTGGCAATTGATATAGGAAATACCCGAGCAAAAGCAGCCCTATTTGAAGGCAGTAAATTGGTAGAGGCAAAAGCCTATATGACTTTAGATGCTTTATCAATTGATAAAGATTTTTACCATAAGGCTGATATCTGTATTGTAGGTTCTGTGGCAGGAGATATCCATTACACAGCTGATATTTTAAGTGATTTTAAAGGCCTGAGGTTTTTTTATGCAAATATGAAATCACCATTGGTAAACCGCTATCAAAGCATTTCTACTTTGGGGTCCGACAGGATTTGCGCTTCAATTGGGGCGTATTCTTTATACCCTGATAAAAACGTTTTGGTGATTGATGCAGGTACTTGTCTGAAATTCAATTTTACCAATAACAAAAACGAATATCTGGGTGGTGCCATTTCACCGGGACTGCAAATGCGTTTTAAAGCCCTGAAAGAATTTACCGATAAATTACCACTCGTGGATTTTGATGAAAATTTTTCTAAACTCATTGGACAAACCACCGAAGAATCCATTTTATCGGGTGTAATGAATGGTTTTTTGCAGGAGACAGAAGGGGTAATTAATGAATACAAAAAATTGTACCCCGATTTAACAATTGTTGTAACGGGCGGCGACGGGGATTTCTTGGCAAAACACCTAAAAAATCGCATCTTTGCGCACCCTCATCTGGTATTAACAGGGTTAAACGAAATTTTAAAATATAATTCTTGATCCAAAAGCGTAAAATATTTCTTTTCCTCGTTTTTATCTGCAGTTCGATTTTTACGTTTTCTCAAAATCTAACTTTTAGTCCTTATTCACGTTTTGGTTTGGGAGAATTAAATTCACCGGGATTTGCGCAAATCGGAGCTTTAGGCGGCAGCTATATTGGCTTTAAACCCGATACAACAGCGCCCTTGTTTATCAATATTGCAAATCCTGCTTCCATATCGGGCATCCGATTAACTACGCTCGAACTTGGCGGCCTGGCAAGATTTAGTGAGTTTAATAATGGCAGTGAAAAAGTAAAAAAGAAAACCGTAAACTTTTCTTATGCATGTTTGGGTTTCCCTGTTAAACAACGTGCAGGCGCCACTTTCGGCATTATGCCATATTCAAATGTTGGCTACAACATGCAAACAACAAGTGATGTGACTAACATTGGAACTGTAACATCAAAATACAGTGGTGATGGCGGTATTAACCGCGTGTTTTTTGGTTTAGGCATTATGCCGTTTAAAAAAGTACTGTATAAATTTTACAGGTCTGCAGAACGTGATAGTTTAATTGCACATAAAGAAATAAAAAAGTACAAGCGTAAAAAATTTGGAAAAGAATTGCTTTCTGATTTCAGTATTGGAGGCCGTGTCGATTATTTATTCGGGAATATTTTACAAACCGCCAGTGTTATTTATCCAAGTTCAACCAGTTATTATAACACACGCCGTTACCGCAGTACAAATTACAGCGATGTTACAGCAGCATTCGGATTACAAACTTCTTTCGTAATTGATTCAGTTGGAAAACGGGAACTGAAAAAGAAAGTGAGAGTCGGCTTCGGATATTATGTTTCAATACCAAATACTATCGGGGTTCACAATTCTGTCCTTGCCTACAACTATTCGCTCAATAGTTTTAATGAAGAGATTGCAAAAGACACTTTTATTTATGCGATGGATCAAAAAAATTCAATTCGTTTACCGCTTGAACAAGGCATAGGCATGAGTATTAAAAAAGGTGATATGCTCACATTTGCTGTTGATGCATCTTATACCAACTGGACGCAGTTCCGTTATCTGGATAATGTGAATACCCTTAATAACAGTTACCGCGTTTCATTCGGACTGAATTTTGTACCGAATAAATATGCGGCCGGAAGCGGGGCATATATCCGTCGTATTCAATACCGTTTAGGTGGTTTTTATAACAGCGGATACCTCGAATTAAAAAACACTGAAATTGCCAATTACGCAGCAACAGTAGGAGTTGGCTTGCCTGTTGGCTTGTTTAGGGCCTATCAGGTAGTTAATATCAGTGCGCAATTCGGACAAATGGGTTCGGTGAATAATGGATTGCTGCAGGAGAGATATGTGAGAATGATTATTGGTTTTACTTTTAATGCAGGCGGTAACGACAGATGGTTCCAGAAATTCCGGTACGAATAATAAATATGCATGCGGATTTTAAAATTCATAATTTTTCCGGCACTTCTTTTTTTATTGGCTTGTCAGAATAAACGTTCCGACATCATGGCATTAGCCGTTCCAAAAGTTTCTCCAACACAACAGGGCAAAGGAATAACAATGATTTATTCTGATTCTGCCCGTTTAAAAATGGTGATGAAAGCCCCTCAAATGCTGACTTACGATAAGAATGTAAAAGAACCTTTTACTTTATTGCCTGCTGGTTTAACCATGGGATTTTATACTAAGGAAGAAAAACTGGAAGCAACATTAAGCGCAAATTACGGCATTCATTATCCGCAGCGTAAACGCATGGAAGTAAAATACAATGTGGTTGTTGTAAATAAAAATGGTGAAACTTTAAATACCGAGCATTTAATCTGGGATGAAGCCACAAAAAAAATTCACTCCGATGCATTTGTAAAAATCACAACAGCAAAAGAAATTATTATGGGCAAAGGTTTCGAAAGCAATGAGGACTTAACCCAATATCAGATTAAAGACGTAACCGGCACCATTCAGTTAGACAATAAAGATTTGTAATTATGGACAATAAAAAAATATTCAGGGCCCTGGAATACCTTTGGTTAAGCACAGCAGCTTTTTCAGTAATAGTAACCGTTTATTTTTTAATAAAAGGCGATAAGGATGCTGCCATTTATTTTTTCTTCGTATTTCTTATTGGATCTGCCATGTACCTTACACGCCGTTATCAGCGTAAAAAACAGGAGGAAAGAGAGACGCATTGGCCAAAGAAGTAGATATCCTCTTCATTCGTCACTCGTCCTTCGTAATTCGTACTTTGTATTCACCATTAGTCACTTTCCTGTAATAAGAGGTCAATAAGGTTTAACTTTGTATAGATGTTATTTTTAAGCCTTTTAAAAGAGAGTATTTATTTTGCTTTGCATTCTTTAAATGCGAACAAACTGCGCACTTTTTTAAGTCTACTCGGCATTACCATTGGTATTTTCGCAATTATAGTTGTATTTACAATTGTCGACAGCCTTGAAAATAATATCCGCAAAAGCATTGAGAGTTTAGGCGACAATGTAGTGTTTGTTCAAAAATGGCCATGGAGTTTTGGTCCTGATTATCCCTGGTGGAAATACATGAACCGTCCGGTTCCTCAATACGACGAATTATTCGATATTCAAAAAAAATCAAAAACAGCGGAAGCTGTAGCTTACCGTATTGGCGCACGCCGTGTTGTAAAAAACAGGAGTAATATTGTTGAGAATGCCATCATCACCGGTTGCTCTTACGATTATTACAAAATCAAATCATTCGAAATTCCTGATGGCAGATATTTTACCGAGAATGAAGTAAATGTAGGAAATAATGTTTGTCTGCTTGGCAGAAGTATTTCTGACGGTTTATTCCCAAACGGACAATACCCCATTGGAAAACAAATAAAAATTGCTGGCAAAAAAACAACTGTAATAGGGGTATTTAAAAAAGAAGGCGAGAGCATGTTAGGCAACAGCATGGATAATCAGGTGGTCATCCCTTTTCATTTTGCCAAATCAATTCTTGATATTCATTCAGAGAACAGTGATCCTTACATTGCGGTTAAAGCCAGGCCGGGTATTACAAATGCACAAATGATAGATGAGCTCACCGGTATTATGCGCGGGATACGCAGATTAAAACCTTTAGCAGATGATGATTTTGCTTTGAACGAAACTAAATTACTGAGCAAAGGTTTTAGTTCCATATTTGATGTGATTGGTATTGCAGGCTGGATAATCGGAGGCTTTTCAATTCTTGTCGGAGGTTTTGGTATTGCAAACATCATGTTCGTATCCGTAAAAGAACGTACCAGTTTGATTGGTATCCAGAAATCTCTTGGCGCTAAAAATTACTTTATTTTAATGCAGTTTTTAAGCGAATCTGTGTTTTTGTCGCTGATAGGAGGCTTGATAGGGCTATTCCTTACATGGCTTATTACCTTAGTGGCTAAGGATATTATGCCGATGGAAATTTCGCTTACCCAAACAAATATCATTTTAGGAATCACTATTTCGGTTTTAATTGGCATTGTGAGCGGTTTTGTGCCTGCTTATTCTGCTTCCCAATTAGACCCTGTAGAAGCGATTAGAAGCAATTAAATGAAACGCCCCAAGATTATAACAGCTATTTGTTTTTTAGGCTTTGCCTCCTTAGCTTTTTCTTTTTTATACGTTTTTTCGCCATGGGCAAAAAAAATGGGAGAATTTGTGCCTGCTATTTACGGTTTAATTGTGGCTGCATCATTTATGGCATTTATTGGTCTTTGGCATATGAAACGCTGGGGCGTTGAATTGTTCTTCCTTACATTTTTTGTAAAAACCCTGTTTTTTGTCCTTTTAAATGATGTAGGCGGGAGCATGATTTACAGTATTGTAACCGCATTCCTGTATTCTCTGCCTCTTATTCAGTATTATCCTAAAATGGATAGAAACCTGTAATCCCAAAAAATTTCATCCCCCATTTTTGCATTATTTGTCCAAAAAGGGGGGCAATCAATCAAAAAGTTTTGCATAATAGAAAATTATTTGTATATCTTTATAGTAAATAGACTATTTATTCACTCATTATACATCCACTTTTAATCAGTTAAACACATGATTGCCGAACTAGACACAAAAGATTTGAATGCCACCTTAAAGAGCTTTTTCGGATTCGGAGGCTTTAAAGGAAACCAGGAAAAAATCATCAAAAGCGTTCTTTCCGGCAAAGATACTTTTGTAATTATGCCTACAGGCGGTGGTAAATCTTTGTGTTATCAGTTGCCGGCATTAATGAGTGAGGGAACTGCGATTGTTGTTTCTCCGTTAATTGCTTTAATGAAAAATCAGGTGGATGCCATCCGTGGTTTCAGTGATGAATCCGGCATAGCACATTTTTTAAACTCATCTTTAAACAAAAGCGAAATCACCAAAGTAAAAAAAGATGTTACTACAGGTAAAACCAAGTTATTATATGTAGCTCCTGAAACTTTAACGAAAGAAGAAAACATAAAATTTTTCGAAGAATTTAAAATTTCTTTCTTCGCGATTGATGAAGCACATTGTATTTCTGAATGGGGTCACGATTTCCGTCCGGAGTACCGCCGTCTTCGTCCTATAATTGATAAAGTAGGAAACGTTCCTGTAATGGCTTTAACTGCAACAGCAACACCAAAAGTGCAGCAGGATATTCAGAAAAATCTTGGGATGACAACCGCTAATGTTTTCAAATCATCATTTAACCGTGCTAATTTATATTACGATGTCCGTCCGAAACAAAATGTAATTAAGGAAATTGTAAAGTACATTAAGCAAAACTCGGGCAAATCAGGAATTATTTATTGTCTAAGCCGCAAAAAGGTTGAAGAAATTGCACAGGCATTAAAAGTAAACGGTATTAAAGCACAACCTTATCATGCAGGATTGGATGCAAAAGAACGCGCAAGAACGCAGGATGAGTTTTTGATGGAAAAAATTGATGTGATTGTTGCTACCATCGCATTCGGTATGGGTATTGATAAGCCGGATGTGCGTTATGTAATTCATCACGATGTTCCAAAATCATTAGAAGGTTACTATCAGGAAACCGGTCGTGCCGGCCGTGATGGCGGAGAAGGTAATTGCGTTACTTTTTACAGTTACGATGATATTATTAAACTCGAGAAGTTTATGAAAGATAAACCTGTTGCAGAACAGGAAATCGGAAAACAAATGCTCAGCGAAACTGCTGCATTTGCCGAAACTTCATCGTGCCGCCGAAAATTTTTATTGCATTATTTCGGTGAGGAGTTCGATGAAAAGAAATGTAATGAGAATTGCGACAACTGCCGCCATCCTAAACAAAAATTTGAAGCAAAAGAAGATCTTGAATTAGCTATTGAAGCTGTTCTGGAAGTGAAAGAGAAACATAAAATTAAAGACATCATCAATGTATTGATGGGAACTTTAACCGCCACTTCAAAATCTTATAAGCATAATGATTTAGACACATGGGGTAAAGGCGCCGAAGATGATAACGACGATAAATACTGGAATGCAATTCTTCGTCAAGCTATTGTTAACGGTTATCTCACAAAAGACATTGAGAATTACGGTTTGTTAAAGGTAACCGATAAAGGAAAAGCTTTCTTAAAGAAACCGCACAGCATTAAATTTACCCGCGATCACGATTTCAGTAATACGGATAAGAGTGATGACGATGATATTGTTGTTGCAGGAAAAGGAGGAAGTGCAGCTGACCCGACTTTATTTGCGATGCTCAAAGATCTGGTAAAGAAAATCTCAAAACAAAAAGCTTTACCGCCTTATGTTATTTTCCAGGAAACTTCATTGGAGGAAATGTCGATTCAGTATCCGATAACAATGGAGGAACTGACAAAAATTTCAGGAGTAGGAGCAGGCAAAGCAACTAAATACGGAAAACCGTTTATTGATTTAATTAAATCTTACGTTGATGAAAATGAAATTGAATGGGTAAGAGAAAATGATATTTCAGTTACTATCCCAATG
>CAZRNW010000078.1:0-10276 GCA_964601535.1 uncultured Flavobacteriaceae bacterium | reverse complement strand
TCAAAAACAGACAAGGCAACGTGAATATCTGTCGGGTATATCAATTCAAATATAACATCCGATTGTTATACATATATTCCAATTATTACATTTACCTTCGACACAAATCCGTCAATTGGTGCATAAACATTAATGCTTCTTGAAATCGTATTTTCATTAAGGGCCTCCGGCTTTATTCCTATCAGCTTAAGTTTTTCATACAATGATTTCGAAGCGATCTTTTGGGATTTAAAATCGGCTTCTGTTTGCTGAAAAGCCTTATCGCTGCTGGCTTTGCTTTCATTCAATTCTTTTTGCCTGTTAAATTCTTTTTCAAGGTAATTTAATTTAGCAACCGAAGTCAGATAATCCTGCTGGATCTGGATGTACTGCGGGTCTTCAATGGTGGCAATGATCTCGCCTTTAGAAACTTTACTTCCTTCCAATAAATGGGATGATTTTAAATAACCGCCTAAAGGGACACTGATCGAAACAATGTTCTGCGGCGGAACGTCGATCTTCCCGTTCACTTTATGAACTGAGGAAATATTTCTCTTCTCAGTGCTGCCGGTAATAATACTTGCATTTTTTATTTGTGTTTCAGTCAGGTGGATCTCATTCTCAGTCAATGAAGAGTCTTCCTTTTTCTGCCCCTCATTTTTTGAGCTGCAAGCCGCAAGTAAAATGATGAAAGGGATGAATAGTTTTATGTTCTTATATTTTTTCATAATATTTATTTAGCTAATAAGTAATTTAAATGAATGGATGTTTCGTTATAATTTTTTAAAGTATTCAGATAATCGCTTTTAATGGTAATAGCCTGATTCATTAACAAAGCCCATTCCATATAATTTATTTCTCCGTCCTTAAAGCGGCGATAAGCGGTTTCAGAAATAATATCCGAATTTTTTAAGGCTGTATTCTCATAATAAGCAAGCGATTGCTGCTGGCTCTCAATAACAGCAAGTGCTCTCAGGTAGTCATTCTGAATTAACAATAATCCGGCCGAATAGTTATTTTTACTGATAAGCTGTAAGGATTTCGCTGAGTTAATTCTTGCTTTTTGTGCTCCGAAAAACAATGGAATTCCCAAGCCAACTTGTACCGATTGGAAGCGAGATGAACGGGTGTTGTAAAGAACATTATCCGATCCTGTTCCTAACATACTCATGTTGCTGTATGAGAAATTGAGATCGGGCATTAATCTTGATTTTTCAAGTTTGGTATTTAGCAAGGATAATCTGTTTTGCTGTTCAAGTTGTTTTATCAACGGATGCTGTTTTAAGGAGCCGGTATCCGGATTTATCACTGCCTGAATTTTAAGAGCTGTTTTTTCAGGAATGTACTTAACCGGACTGTTCAACATTAACTGGAATTGAAGCAGCGACAATTCGATATCCTGATTCAACTGATTCATCTGAATGGTAATTTGTCCTTTTTGGCTTTCTGCTGCTGTTTTTTCCAGAATGTTATTTTCTCCCTTTTCAAACTGAAGCCGGGCCGCTTTAATGTAATTACCGTAAATGCTATCAACAGTCCTTAATAAATTTAATTTTTCAAACAACAATAACAAGTCGTAGTAAGCAAGGGTAATGTTGCGTTTTAACTCAGCTTCCTTTAAACTGACATTTAAAAGGCTTCCTTTCCATTCTTCATTTAAAAGCGATTTTTGTCTCGAGTAAACGGTAGGAAAATTTAACCCTTGATTAACCGAAAAGCGGTTGTCGTAATAAGAACTGTTGATTTGACCATATTCACCGCTAACCATGGTACCGGGTATATTTATACCCGTCTTAATTAATTGCTTTTGATATTCCGCTTTCAGTTTTTCATTTTTTACCTGGAGATTGTTTTTTAATCCCAGTTCAATGGCGCCCTGTAATGAAGTTGTTTGCTGCGCAAAAGTTGTGTTAAAAAAGAACAAACCAAAAATAATTATGGAAGCGGCTTTAACGTTGATCTTTGTTTTCATTCCTCCTTCAAACAACAAGTAGAGAAGCGGCAATACAAAAAGCGTCAGGAATGTAGCAATTAATAAGCCGCCAATGACTACAGTAGCTAATGGCCGCTGAACTTCAGCACCGGCGCCATTGCTTAAAGCCATTGGTAAAAAACCGAGCGAAGCTACCAAAGCTGTCATGAGAATCGGTCTTAATCTTACTTGTGTTCCTTTCATGATTATTTCTTTCGGATCAGTTAAACCTTCTTTTTTTAGTCGGTTAAATTCAGCAATTAAAACAATTCCATTCAGAACGGCTACACCAAACAAAGCTATGAAACCGATTCCGGCACTAATACTGAAGGGCATTCCTCTCACAAATAAAGCGAATATGCCTCCGATTGCTGATAAGGGAATGGCAGTATAAATTAATAATCCCTGTTTAATGGAATTAAATGCGAAATAAAGAAGCAACAGAATAAGGATAAGAGACACAGGTACGGCAACCGACAAACGTTTTTTCGCTTCGTTTAAATTCTCAAAGGCACCACCGTAGGTTGGATAATAACCGCTTGAGAATTTAATTTGTTGGTTTACTTGATCCTGCAATTCATTTACAATGCTTTGTACATCTCTATTGCGCACATTAAATCCAACAATGATACGGCGTTTCGCGTCTTCACGCTGTATTTGATTAGGACCATCTTTAATCTCAACTTTTGCTAGCTGATATAAGGGAACCTGATTTCCATTCGTAACCGGAATAAGTAAATTGCGGATATCATCGGAGTTATTCCTGTTCTCATTCTTTAAACGAACTACAAGGTCAAACCTTCTTTCTCCTTCAAATACCATTCCTGTGCTTTGTCCGGCAAATGCGGTGTTAATCACTTTGTTTACGTCGCTAATATTTAAACTGTATTGTGCTAATGCGTTCCTGTTGTATTCAATAACAACCTGCGGCATTCCGGTGGCGGCCTCTACATACAGATCCTGAGCTCCTTCAACGGTATTGATTATTTTCCCCATTTTATTTGCATATGACACAAGACTATCAAGATTTTCCCCGAATATTTTGCACACAACATCTTGTTTTGCTCCCGTCATTAATTCGTTGAAACGCATTTGAACGGGATATTGAAATCCATAAGTAACACCGGGAATTTCTTCCATGGCGGTTTTCATTTTTTCTGCAAGTTCATTGAAAGTAGTTGCACTGGTCCATTCTTTTTTGTCTTTGAGTATAATCATTAAGTCAGCGGCGTCCATTGGCATTGGATCGGTAGGAACTTCACCGCTCCCGATCTTTGTCACCACTTTTTCCACTTCAGGGAAACGCTTCAATAAAATGGCGGAAGCTTTCTGGGTATTTGCAATTGTAGTGTTCAAATTACTTCCTGTAAGCACGCGCGTTTCAACGGCAAAATCGCCTTCTTCGAGAGCGGGAATAAATTCACCTCCGAGGTTGCTCAATATTATCAGGGCTATTCCGAAGAGCAACACAGTAAAAGCAATAATTGTTTTAGGTATCCTAATAACGCGCATTAAGTATTTAGTGTAAATATTTTCTGTTTTTTCCATAAGCTTATCAGATATATTTTTTTTATGTCCGGATCTTTTGCTCAAAAAAACGGAACTCATCATTGGAATATAAGTAAGCGATAAAATAAAGGCGCCCAACAAAGCAAATGAAACAGTTTGTGCCATAGGCTTGAACATTTTTCCTTCAATTCCTTGTAAAGTGAAAATGGGAAGATAGACCACCAAAATAATTATTTGTCCGAATACGGCGCTGTTCATCATTTTGGATGCTGAATTATTTACACGAGTGTCCATTTCCGGCTGACTGATCTTTTCATTCACAGCCAACAAATTATTTTTGCTGAGTTGATGCATCACAGCTTCTACAATAATAACCGCGCCATCGATTATCAGTCCGAAATCAAGCGCTCCAAGACTCATTAAATTACCGCTTACACCAAACAGGTTCATCATAATAATCGCAAACAACATAGCGAGTGGAATGACAGATGCGACCAATAATCCGGCCCTCAAATTTCCCAGAAAGAGAACCAAAATGAGAATAACAATAAGCGCGCCTTCCATTAAATTTGTTTCGACTGTACTAATTGCATTGTTCACCATTTTCGTTCGGTCGAGGAATGGTTCCAGAATGACGCCTTCAGGTAAAGTTTTTTGGATTTGGGCGATGCGTTCTTTAATGTTTTGAATTACTTTATTGCTGTTTTCTCCTTTCAGCATCATCACAACAGCGCCTGCAACTTCACCTTTGTCATTGTAACACATCGAGCCGAAGCGTGTCGCATTTCCTAATATTACTTCGGCAACGTCTTTAATAAATAAAGGTGTGCCATTATTCGTCGAAGTAATTGAAATATTCTTGATATCCTCAATTGAACCGATTAAGCCCTCACTTCTGATGTAAAGAACAGTAGGCCCTTTCTCAATATAAGCGCCTCCGGTATTTCCATTGTTTTTTTCTAAGGCATTAAAAACATCCGAAATGGTGATGTGATGAGCATTCAGTTTATCGGTGTTAACTGCAATTTCATATTGCTTTAATTTTCCGCCGAAACTGCTCACTTCCGCCACCCCTTTTACGCCAAGTAACTGGCGTCGCACAATCCAGTCCTGAATGGTGCGCAATTCCATGGCGTCGTATTTTTTTTCATAGCCTTCTTTCGGCCGTAAAACATATTGATAGATTTCTCCGAGTCCTGTTGATACAGGACCGAGTTCAGGATTTCCGATTCCTTTTGGAATAAGATCCTTCACTTTTTGGAGCCGCTCTGCAACTTGTTGCCTTGCCCAATAAATATCGGTGGCATCATCAAATACAATGGTTACAAGCGATAAACCAAACCGCGAGAAACTTCTGATCTCTATCAAGCCTGGAATATTGTTATTCGCCTGTTCGATTGGAAATGTAATGAGCCTTTCAATATCTGTGGCCCCATAAGATGGTGCTACAGTTATCACTTGCACCTGATTGTTTGTAATATCAGGAACGGCATCGATGGGTAATTTGCCCAATTCAATAATTCCCAAAACAATTAATGAAAAGGTGAATAAGCCAATAATTAGCTTATTGTTTATTGAGAACGAAATAATTTTATTCAGCATAAAAAACTGATTAATTTTTTTAATAATTAGAACAACGCTTTGAGCTTATCAAAACGGAAAAAGAATTACAGTAAAAAAAATTAAACAAGTTTAGGCGGTTGCCAGATATTATTGATGAATGATGAGGAAACTCTGTCGCTTGAGAAAATAATATTTGGGGCTGAAAATGAAGTAAGTTTTAATTCGTAATTGCTTTCTGTTTTAATCACAACTGAAATAACCGGACTGGGATGATGCGAACAACCATCGTGCGAATGTTTAAAGGGAAGTTTGCCATGATCGTGATCACTGTTTTCGTGCTGATCATCTGTATAATGTGTTTTAATAAACTCGATCATTGATGTGTTGGCGGCGGTTTCACTATAATGGTGAAAAAGAAACGGCAGTTTTACCACTTCCGCGAAAGCTTCATGATTGGTAAATAATTGCAGGGCTATGAATAATGCCAATAGCTTTTTCATTGTTTAAAGATAGTAAAAATACCCTGGGAAATCAAATACTTTTCAGGTCGTTTTAAATCTAAATATACTGTAAAGCGGACAAATTCCGATCACAGAAGTTGAAAAAAACACCATTCCTAAACCAATGGCAGCATAACTCAGCCATCCGGATGCTAAATGCGAAGTGAATGCAATAATCAGCAATACAACGCCAATTATAAACCGTATCCACCGGTCTATACTTCCTAAGTTATTTTCCATAAAAGAATCTTAGTTCAAAATTACTTTAAACAACAGAATTGAAGATGAGCCAGATCATCTTTTGGCTGTGATTTTTCTCATAACCCTTATGTGATACAAATCATTTTTGGGCAGACTGTTCGCCAATACATTTGTTACATAAAACTCACACTTATGCATAACGAACATAACGATAAGAATTTTCAGGACAGAATTGATGCCGGCGAACATATCGAGGCCGGTGATTATATGCCTGAAGGTTACAGAAAACATCTGATCCGTCAGATCTCACAGCATGCACATTCGGAAGTAATAGGTATGCAGCCCGAGGGGAATTGGATAACGAGAGCGCCAAGTTTACGGGCAAAACAAATTCTTCTTGCAAAAATCCAGGATGAAGGCGGGCACGGTTTGTATTTATACAGTGCAACCGAAACATTGGGAATTACACGTAAAGAAATGATTGAGCAATTGCATAACGGTAAAGCAAAATATTCGAACATATTTAATTACCCGGCTTTAAACTGGGCTGATATAGGAGCAATTGGCTGGCTGGTGGATGGTGCTGCAATTGTGAACCAGGTTTCTTTACAGAGAACTTCTTACGGTCCTTATAGCAGAGCAATGGTGCGGATTTGTAAAGAGGAAAGTTTTCATCAGCGGCAGGGTTATGAAATTATGGCGAAGATGATGAAAGGAACAAAAGAGCAGCAAGAAATGGCGCAAGATGCGATGAACCGCTGGTGGTGGCCGGCTTTAATGATGTTTGGTCCGCACGATACAGATTCGCCACACACAGGAGATGCGGTGAAATGGAAAATAAAACGTGAATCTAACGATCAGCTCCGTCAGAAATTCATTGACAAAACAATTCCTCAAGCAGAGTTAATCGGATTAAAAGTTCCGGATGATAAAATAAAATTGGATGAAAAAACAGGACATTATTCAATTGGCCCAATTAACTGGGAAGAATTTTACAGTGTGATTAAAGGTAATGGTCCGTGTAATAAGCAGCGTATGGATCATCACCTGAAATATCACGAAGAAGGAGCTTGGGTTCGTGAAGCCGCAGAAGCTTATAAAATAAAAAAACGCACCAAACAATTAGCAGTTTCTATTTAATAAATTAAACCATGAGTAATATTAAAGATACACAACTCGACCGCTGGGAGGTATTTATTCAAAGTAAATCAGGCCAGCCATATTTACATGCAGGGAGCATTCACGCTTCCGATTCAAAAATGGCGATGCAAAACGCGCGGGATACTTATACCCGTCGTGGTGAAGGTACAAGTATTTGGGTGGTGCCATCCAATTATATCATAAGTTCAAATCCCGATGACAGTGAGATGTTATTTGACCCCTCGGTAGAAAAAGTTTACCGTCATCCTACTTTTTATGAAATGCCGGAAGGCGCAAAAAACATTTAAAACCAGTTTTATGAATAAGAAAGAAGCATTAGTAAAATATTGTTTGCGATTAAGCGATGACGCTTTAATTCTCGGACACCGTTTATCAGAGTTATGCAGCAAAGCCCCTTTTATTGAGGAGGATTTGGCACTTACAAACATTTCCCTGGATATGATTGGAAGAGCGCAGGCTATGTTGAAATATACCGGAGAAATTGAAGGCAAAGGAAATTCTGAAGATGATTTGGCTTACCGTCGTCCCGAAATAAACTATTACAATCATTTATTAGTGGAGCAGCCTAATGGTGATTTTGCGCATACCATCGTTAGACAATTGTTTATTTCCACCTTCGAATATTTTTTGTATTCTGATTTGGAGAAAAGTGCTGACCCAACCATTTCGGCGATTGCCGGAAAAGCCATTAAAGAAGTGAAATATCATTTTGAGCACGCTGCTGAATGGACTGTACGTTTAGGCGATGGAACAGAAGAGAGCCGTAAACGGATGCAAAAGGCAGTAAATGATCTGTGGATGTTTACAGGTGAGTTGTTTGAAATGGATGAAGTCGAGAATTTATTATTGAAGGAAGGACTTGCCGCAGATCTGATCCCAATAAAATCGCAATGGCAAATTAAACTTCACAATGTTTTATCAGAAGCAAATCTGACAATGCCTGAAGATGGCTACATGCAAACCGGAGGAAGAAACGGCAGACATACAGAAAACCTTGGACATATATTAGCAGAAATGCAGTATTTACAAAGGGCTTATCCTGATGCAAAATGGTAGATACAAGCGCAGATACTCAAAAAATTTACAATTGGATAGCCGATATTCCTGATCCGGAAATTCCTGTTATTTCAATTGCAGATCTGGGGATGCTGCGAAAAGTGGAGTATAAAAATAAAGAGTACGTTGTTACAATTACTCCAACTTATACGGCTTGTCCGGCCATGAAGATGATTGAAGACGAAATCATTGAAAAATTGCATGGTAAAAAAGTCGATAATGTTAAAGTTGATTTAGTTTACAATCCGGCCTGGACAACCGACTGGATCAATGAAAAAGCAAAGGAGAAACTAAGAAAATACGGTATATCACCGCCGCAGCATTCATCCTGCAGTAAAGTATTTACAAGTGAGCGTAATATTTGTTGCCCGAGGTGTAATTCAAAAGAAACAGAAGTCATCAGTAAGTTTGGTTCTACAGCATGCAAATCGCTTTACATCTGTAATTCCTGTAAAGAAACTTTCGAATATTTTAAGTGCCACTGATAAAACTGATTTTAATCATTTGGCGGAATAAATTTTTGTCATAGCTTGTATTTTAATGCATACAGGCAAAGGAGAAATCTGGAAAGAATTAGCAGAACTGGCAGAACAATCGTACGCCAGACAATACGATTTTGAAAAAATCACGGAAGTATTATTGGCAAAACACAACGATGAAGCCATGGTTTATGCTGTGGTAAAAAAGTTGAAGTCCGACCACTACGCCAAGCACAGAAAGGAAGGCTTGGTAATTTTAGGAATTGGATTAGTTTTAATACTGGCAGGATTTCTAATTACCTGTGTTAATTTTCACTCCAATAAGTCTTTTACTTTTGCCATGTATGGATTAACCTCATTAGGACTTATTGTTGTTTTTGTGGGATTGTACAAGATAGTGGGTTAATTTTCCTAATTAAAATCATTTATTTGATACTTGTAATCTGACCGATGTCATTCGGTTTCCCGCGCTTTCGGACGTTCTTTGTTGTATAAAATTTCAGCTATGCCAATCTATCAGCGACAAGGAATCATACCTCATAAAAGGCACATTGTATTCCGTAATAAAAAAGGTGAATTGTATCATGAAGAATTATTTGGGACTGAAGGATTTTCAAGTACATCTTCATTAGTTTATCACTTAAATCCGCCAACTATGGTAAAAGAGTTGGGGAAACCGCATTGGGCGCGACCGGAAGTTGGTATTGATGAGAATTTACGTGCAGTTAGTTTTATGGGAATGGAAGTTGAGCCGGAAGAAGATTATATCACGAGCAGGAAAGTATTTTTCTTTAATGATGATATGCAAATCGGAATGGCTGCTCCAAGTAAGAGTATGAAGGACTACTTTTTCAAGAATGCTGATTCTGACGAAATGTTGTTTATTCACAAAGGAAGCGGTCGATGTAAAACGATGTATGGTACTGTTGATTTTGAATATGGGGATTATGTTATTATTCCGCGGGGCACGGTTTATAAACTCGAATTTGACTCGGAGGAAAATAGAATTTTATTTGTAGAGTCGCATAGTCCGATAAGAACACCAAAGCGTTACCGGAATGAGTTTGGGCAATTGTTAGAGCATTCTCCGTTTTGTGAACGCGATTTTAAATTGCCTTATAATTTTGAAACGCACGATGAGCACGGTGATTTTAAGATCATGATTAAGAAACGCGGATTAATATATCCATACGTTTATGAAACACATCCTTTTGATCTGGTAGGCTGGGATGGTTACAGTTATCCTTACGCATTTTCAATTTTTAATTTCGAACCAATTACGGGTAGAATTCACATGCCGCCGCCAATCCATCAGCAATTTGAAGGAAGAAATTTTGTGATTTGTTCTTTTGTCCCGCGCTTATATGATTATCATCCGGATGCCATTCCGGCACCATATCATCACAGTAATATTGATGCTGATGAAATTTTATATTATGTGGATGGTGATTTTATGAGCAGGAATAATATTAAAGCCGGGCAATTCACCTTACATCCTGCGGGAATTCCGCATGGGCCGCACCCGGGTGCAATAGAAAGAAGTATCGGAAAAAAGGAAACAAAAGAGTTGGCAGTGATGATAGATCCTTTCAATCCATTAAAAATAACAACTGAAGCATTAAAATATGAAGTGAAAGATTATTATAAATCATGGATTAGTAAACCACAACTAACACATTAATTATGGAAACAGCAGACTTAACTAAAGTAAAAAACTACAATTATAGCGGAGAAAAAGTGTTTGAAAAAGCGCAGGACTTTTTACCGATTAACGGTACAGATTATGTTGAATTGTACGTTGGCAATGCAAAACAAGCAGCGCATTTTTATAAGACAGCTTTCGGTTTTCAGGAACT
>CAZRNW010000077.1:0-10292 GCA_964601535.1 uncultured Flavobacteriaceae bacterium | reverse complement strand
AAGTGGGTCCTGATTATAATATCGACCTTGAGCATGTAAAAACCTTAGTCACATCAAAAACAAAAGCAATTCTTATTGTTCATCAAATTGGAATTCCTGCTGACATAGATGCTTTTTCAAAATTGTGTAAGGAAAAGAATTTGGTATTAATTGAAGATGCTGCTTGTGCTGCGGGTTCTTCTTATAAAGGAAAAAAAGTAGGAGCACACAGTGATTTGGTTTGTTTCTCTTTCCATCCCAGAAAAGTAATTACAACGGGTGATGGCGGCATGATTGCAACAAACCGCGAAGATTACTCCGCCCGATTAAAACTATTAAGACAACATGGAATGTCTGTTAACGACCGCGTTCGGCACGCTTCTGATAAAATTATTTTTGAAGAACATGTAGAAGTAGGATATAATTACAGAATGACGGACATTCAGGCAGCTGTGGGAATTAAACAGTTAGAAAAACTGGATATGATAGTGGAGGCACGCCGGAAAATTGCTGAAAGATATAATGAAGCTTTTAAAGATATCAGCCAAATCGAATTATATAAAGAGAACAAAGACCACCATGTGAATTATCAATCTTATGTGATTTTAATAAAGAAGGGAGGAAAACTATCCCGCAATGCTTTTATGGAAGCGATGAATGCAGAAGGCGTTTCTACCCGCCGTGGTGTTATGACGACACATCGGGAACCTGCATACGCTGAAGAATGCAAAGGATTGAAATTGCCTATGTCTGAGTTTTATTCTGATAACAGCGTTGTGTTACCTTTATTTTATCCAATGACGAACGAAGAAATTGAAAGAGTTATCTCCACCGTTCGTAAACTATTTAATGCAGCATAAGCTCGCCCGTATTTCCTTAATTGAAACTGCAATTGCTTTGCTATTTGTAATAGCATTTTGCATTTATTTTTATCCGACTGAAAACAGTTATATAAAAATACACGACACATTTGACGGTAATTTTTCGAGCAGGCAGGTATTAAATAATTCCGGAATGTTTTTCGAAACAAATCCGGATGCGGTTGTTCCCGGGATAATGAATGGTTTACCCAGAGGTTTATTTCCGAAATTCTCTGATATTGGCAGTTTATTAATGTATTACTTTGGTTCGCTTAACGGATACGCCATTAACTTTATCTTATTAAGGCTTATTGCTTTTTTTGGAATTTATTTATTTGCGCGGGATCACATAAAATTCAAAAGGGAGCAGAAAGGTTTAGTGCTGTTAATCGCTGCAGCATTCTCTTGTTTGTCCTTTTACACTATTCATGGAATAACAACCTCTGGCATTCCGATTTTGTTCTGGGCATTCCTTAATCTTGTAAAGAACGAGAAAAGATTAATTTCGTATGCCGTATTTGGTCTGTTTGCTTTATGGGCCAATTTTGTCCTCGTAGGTATTCATGCCATTTTAGTTTTTGGGTGTCTGGCACTTTATTATTCAATTAAAGAAAAGAAAATTGCGTTACATGCATTTGCAGCAATAATTTTACTGGCATCAGTTTATATATTAACGGAATACATGATGTTTTACATGCACTGGTTCAATCACGATTACCAATCTTCGAGAAGCGGTTTTGAAAAAAAATTAGGACTCAATTTTTTTGGTGTTGCAGGAAACAGTGTTAAATTATTTTTTCTTGGACATTATGAATCGGCCAACTATTTAGGCTCCCTGTTTGTTCCTTTTATTGTGTTTTTCGGCTTGGATTACTTCCGTTCAAAAACTCCAACGCATAAAATGGGCATGCTGTTAATTAGTATGGTCGCCTTGTTCTCATTAATTGTTTCTGTTTTAGACTGGAAATCTTTTGGATTTTTTTATGAAAAATTTCCAATAGCAAGGGATTTGAATTTAAAAAGATTCTTTAATTTTTTACCCGGACTTTTCTTTCTTCTGATGACCGTTTGTGTGTTAGTTGCAAATAAAGGACAAATTCCAATCCGTATTTTAAGTTCAATTTCTTTAGTTTGTTTATTAATATGCATTTGGCGGGGAAACATTTCATTTAATCAGGATGGCAAGGATGCTTTTGGACTTGAAATAACTTCAGGAGAAAAATATAAGTTCAAAGAATTCTTCGATACAGAATTATACAAGTCAGTGAAAAGGGAGATTGGCCCTGATACCGTTAATAATGTTATTCATTTAGGATTGTCTCCTTCACCTTCAAAATATGCGGGATTGAATGTTTTGGATGATTACCAAAGTGATTACCCAAAAACATATAAAGAGGAATTCAGAAAAATAATTGAAGGGGAACTGAATAAATCGGATGCGTACAAGGCTTATTTCGATGGCTGGGGTGCGCGGTGTTATATGTATTCTGCAAACCTTTTCTCAGGAAATACAACGAATCAAAATGGGCTTTTAATTGAAAAAACTCTGAGTATTGATACGGAACAAATTCGTAAAATGAATGGCAAATATATTTTATCATCAATAGTCATCGGAAATTATAAAGAACTAAATCTTGAATTAAGAAAAATTATAGTGAGTGCCTTAGATTATAAAAAGGTATTCCTATACAAAATAATATAAATTAAAAATAAAGTTATGTTAGATTTAAACGGAAAACACGTTTTAATTACGGGCGGAACAGGTTCCCTCGGAAAACAATTGGTAAAAACGATTCTGAAGCGCTGGCCAAACGTAAAGCGCCTCATTGTTTTTTCACGCGATGAACAAAAACAATTCCAGATGAACATGGAATATCCAAGTGTTCCGGGCGGAAATATGCGATATTTTATTGGTGACGTCAGGGATGCAGATCGCCTAAGAACGGCATTTAAGGGCGTAACCCATGTTATTCATGCCGCTGCAATGAAACATGTTCATATTGCTGAATACAATCCAATGGAATGTGTTATGACCAATGTAATGGGTGCTGAAAACGTGATTAATGCTGCGATGGAAGCGGGCGTTGAAAATGTGGTTGCATTATCTACAGATAAAGCAGCAGCACCAATTAATTTATATGGCGCAACTAAATTGTGTTCCGATAAATTATTTGTGGCCGCGAATAACATCAAGGGATTTTCAAACATTAAATTCTCTGTTGTTCGTTATGGAAATGTGATGGGCTCGAACGGTTCTGTTATTCCATTTTTTATGGAAAGGAAAAAAACGGGTGTTTTACCAATAACAGATCCGAACATGACAAGGTTTAATATTTCCTTACAAGAAGGTGCCGATTTAGTTCTTCACGCTATGGAACATGCCTGGGGCGGAGAAATATTCGTACCAAAGATTCCTTCTTATAAACTGACGGATGTGGCTAAAGCAATCGGACCTGAATGTAAAGTTGAAATTGTTGGAATCAGGCCGGGTGAAAAAGTGCACGAGGAAATGATCACCGAATCAGATTCATTCAGCACATATGATCTTGGTAAATATTACGCAATTCTTCCTCAGGTGCCGGCATTTAAAATTGAAGACTATATTAAAAACTTCAATGCTAAAAAAGTGAAAGAAGGATTTAAATTCAATTCCGGTCAAAATACAGAGTGGGTGAATGCCGAACAATTACGTGAATTGATAAAAATTCATCTGGACCTGGATTTTAAAGCTTAATTAAATAAAACAAAAGACATGCAAACAGAACAAACAAAATTTTGGGAAAGTGAATTCGGTAAAGAATATACCGACAGAAATACTTTTTCAGCAGCTGATTGGAACAAATGGTATTCAGATAATTTCGGAATTACAAAGGATGATTTGAATAAAAAATTCTTATCTGATATTAAGAAAGATGCCCGTATTTTAGAAATTGGCTGTAATGTTGGACAGCAATTACTGGCTTTACAGCGTTTAGGATTTACAAACCTTTACGGAATTGAGCTTCAGTCGTACGCCGTTGAAAAAGCAAAAGAACAAACAAAAGACATTAATATCATTAAGGGTTCAGGATTTGATACGCCTTTCAAAGATGGTTATTTTGATTTGGTATTTACTAATGGTGTTTTGATTCATATTCACCCGAATGATATACCAACTATTATGAAAGAAATGATGCGGGTGAGCAGTAAATATATTTGGGGTTTTGAATATTATAATGAAGAGCCCAAACAAATTAAATACCGTGGACACGATGGTTTTATGTGGAAGATGGATTACGCTAAAAAATTCATGGAAATAAATCCGGCGATGAAAGTGGTGAAGAAAGAAATTCTCCCTTATATAAGTGAAGCGCATAAGGGAAATTCAGATTGTATGTTTTTATTGAGTAAATAAATGGAACCGTATATTATTTTAGAAATAGCGAATACACACGCCGGAGATAAAAACTATGTCTTTAAATTACTCGATGAATATTCTTCTTACAAGAATTGTGGCATAAAATTCCAGCCCTTCAAGTATGATGAGATCGCGAGGGAGGATTACGAGTGGTATCCTGAGTATCAGACCTTATTTTTCAATGAATCTACCTGGAAGAACATTATTGATAAAGCTGCCGAGACAAAAGGTGTTTGGCTGGATGTTTCCAATTCTTATTCAGTAAAAATATTAAAACAAAATTTAAAGAATGTAAAAGGCATTAAATTTCAGGCATCAATCCTTGATAATATACTTCTTATAAAAGAATTAAAGTCGGTCGATTTTTCTGATAAAACTGTTATAATTAATATCGCTTCGTTATCGCTTGAACAAATCGCATCACACTTAAAATTTATTCAAACAAGTTTGAAAGCGAAGGAAACAGTTCTGCAAATTGGCTTTCAGGATTATCCTACAAAATTAGAAGATTCCGGTTTATCAAAAATCGAAACACTTCAGAAAAAATTCAATTTACCATTATCGTTTGCCGATCATATTGACGGAACCCACGAAGACGCAATTGATCTTCCGCTGGCTGCTTGTGTAAAGGGTGCCGGAATTATTGAAAAACATGTCATGTGCAGCGGTGAAAAAGCGAAGTATGACCATTTCTCAAGTGTTGTACCGTCAGCGTTTGATACTCTGTTTAAAAAACTTCATAATGTAGACGCTGAAGCTAAAAGGGTAGAGGCGAAGTATGCTTCCTTAATGAACCAACCGTTTATTAATGAGAAAGAAATTCTCTACTACAAAAAAACAGCAATGAAGCCTACGCTTTGTAAAGACATGCAAAAAGGACAAATTGTTTCGTTGGAATACGATGTAAATTATAAACGTACGAATGAAGAGGGCCTTGATATTGAAACAATCCGCGGATTAAATAAAAATTATTCCGTTTTAGCGGCTGCAAAAAAAGACGGACAAGTTTTAAAGCAGGAAGATTTTAAGAAAGCAAAAATCGCTTCCATTATAGCGTGCCGGTTAAAATCAACACGTTTGCCGAATAAAGCAATTCTAAAAGTGAACAGCAAATTAAGTTCAGTTGAATTGTGTATTAAGAATTCAATGTTGTTTAAAAATGTGGATTGTACTATTCTGGCGACATCAACTTCTCCTGAAGATGATGAATTGAAGAATTACACCTATCATAAAGATGTTGTATTTCACAAAGGAGATCCTGATGATGTAATTCAGCGTTATCTCGATATCATTAATAAATTGGATATTGATGTTTTCGTTAGGATTACAGCTGATATGCCTTATGTATCAGATGAGATTGTAACTTACATGCTTAATTCCCATTTTGAAACCGGTGCAGATTATACGGCTTGTAAAAAGGCAGCAATTGGTCAGGGCGTACAAATTTTAAATGCATCTGCTTTAAGAAAGGTAAGAGAATATTTTCCGGTAAGTGATTATTCGGAATATATGAATGCCTATATTTTTAATAATCCTTCTCTCTTTAAAATAAATGACATTGATTTGCCTGAGGAATGGATAAGGGATTACCGTTTAACATTGGATTATCCGGAAGATTTGGAGTTAATAAAAGGAGTTGAAGAACATTTCGAAAAATCAGGTAAGCCATATAATATTAAAAACCTCTTTGAATTCTTAGACAACAATCCAAAAATTGCCTCTGTAAATAAAGACAAAGCCCTTATTTACAAAGTTGACCCGGAACTCATCGCTACTATTAAAAAGAAAACAACTCTAGTCAGTGCTTAAACCAAAAGTATATTTCAGAACAGATGCGAATCCCGAAATAGGAATGGGGCATTTAGTGCGTTGTTCCGCATTGGCAAATATGATTGCTTCTGAATTCGAAGTTACTTTTGTAACTGCAAATACACCTGAAGCTGTCCTGAAAAAATTTCTTGCATCAAAATTTAAAACTGAAACTGTTAAGAACGGTTTTGATGTGGAATTTGCACATAAAGGGGATATAATCGTTCTTGATCATTATTCTTTTGATGCAGAGTATCAGAATAAGATTAAGCAGGCAGGAAATAAAGTAGTTTTTATTGATGACCTTATTGGCTTTAACTATAATGTTGATCTAATTATTAATCAAGCTGAAAATGTGACCAAAGACCAATACAAAACTGTTGGTCCGACGAAATTTTGCCTGGGTACAAATTATATTTTACTGCGCGAACCTTTTTTAAAAGCTGCAAAGTCTGGTAGAAATTTAAAAAAAATAGAATCGGTATTTGTTTCCTTTGGCGGCGCTGATATGGATAATGTTTCTCAAAAAGCGGTTGAGACATTATTAAAGTTTCCCCAATTAAAAAATATTCATGTGCTTTCTTCTTCCGTAAACGAAAATATTGATAAATGGAAGAATGAATTTAAGAGTTCTGGTATTGTAAAATTTCATAATGATTTGAATGCAGAAGAAGTGTGCACCTTAATGCAAAAATGTGAATTGGCTTTAGGTCCGTGTTCAAATTTGGCATTGGAGCTGTGTTCTATAGGAATTGTCTTTATTACTGGAACTACCGCTTCTAATCAGGATAATTATTACAAGGCGCTTACGGGAAATAGCTGTGTGCTGGGTATTGGAAAATGGCAGAAATTGAACGAACAGGATTTATTCGATAAATTGAATGCAGTTATGATTTATGATGATAAAGATTTGAAGTGGTTTATTAATAATCAGCGTAATTTCATTGATGGCAAATCAGGGGAGCGTTTGTTAAAAGAGTTCTTGGAATTGGCTAAACAATGATTGACATCTCAAATAAGAAACTGCCTTTAAGAGTTATTTTCTGGGGATATCATTTCAGTGGAAATGAAACGTATTTGCAATTAAAAAAATCTTCAGTATTTAAAGTTGTAGGATTAGTTTTGCCATCGAACAGGGAACACGAAACGATAGATAAAATGAAGGCGGATGCTGAAAGTTCCGGTATTGCAGTTTTCAGACCTGATAATTTATCAGATGAAAAATTTACAAATGAACTGACGGCTTTAAAAGCTGATTTACATTTTGTGGATTCATATTCAAAATTAATTCCAAAAAAAATAATTGATATAACGGGATTAGGATTTAATTTGCATCCCGGTCTTTTGCCTCAGTACCGTGGAGCCCATGTATTAAATTGGGTCTTAGTAAATGGAGAAAAGGAATCAGGATTGTCATTGCACATATTAACTGATAAGTTTGATGAAGGTCCTGTTGTAGCTTCTGCTAAAACGGATATTAGTTTAACCGATACGGCAGCTGATTTGGATAAAAAATTAATTGCCAGGATTCCTGATTTAATTCAATCCCTGGAAAGACAGATTAACAGCGGAAAGATACAATTTCAGAAACAAGAAGGAAAATCACAACATTGGCCGGCAAGAACTCCGAAAGATGGCGAAATATTTGCAACGGATACAGCAATGCAGGCACATAATAAAATAAGAGCAGTTGCTTATCCCTGGAATGGTGCTTTCGTGAATAAGGACGGACAAAAAATTATTATATGGGAATCATTTCCAACAGAAAAAGCAAGCGGATTAAATGCCGGAACTTTTCATGTGGAAGGTACAGATCTTTATTATGTAGGTTCCGATAGTAAGCTACTTCAAATAAAATCAATTAATAAAATCGGCACAGAGGAATATAAACCTCTTAAAGGAAGTGCTATCTTAGAAGAATTAAAATGAAAAAATCATATATCATATCTGAAATCGGAAACAATCATAATGGCAGCGTTGAAAAGGCAATTGCCATGATTGATGCAAGTAAACAAGCCAATGTCGACGCCGTAAAATTTCAAAGTTTCCGTGGTATTGATATTGTAAGTCCGAAAGTTTTAGCGAATGAATACAAAGGCTGGGATGTGAAGAACTATGAATTTTGGTACCAGTTTCTCGACAGCATTACTTTGAAACTGGAAGATCATCAGAAAGTAATTGATTACACTTTAAGCAAAGGTTTAGACTTTATCACAACACCAACTTCTCCATTCATTGTGGAATATCTTGAGAAATTAAAAGGAATAAAAGCCTATAAAATTGCTTCGATGGATTTGAACAATACACCATTACTCGAAGCAGTTGCAAAAACAAAAAAAGAAATTATTATGTCGACCGGCATGGGCGAAATGGAAGAGGTTCACAAAGCGGTTGAAATATTTAAGAATCATAAATTGTCGGTTTTACATTGTGTCAGTGATTATCCTTTAGACCCTGATAAAGCATTTTTAAACAACATTACCGAATTAAAAAAGAATTTTCCGAAATTAGATATTGGTTTTTCAGATCATTCTCTCGGTCATGAATTGTGCATTGCAGCCCGTTGTCTCGGAGCAGTTGTTTTTGAAAAGCATATTACGCTCGACAGAAAAGACCCGTATCCTGCGGAACATCATTTCTCGATGGAACCGAATGAATTTAAAGAATTAGTAAATTGGATACGGCATATGGATGCAAATTTAAATACAACAGGATTCTCACGCAGCGAAACAGAAAAAGTAAACCGCTTAAAATACAGAAGAAGCTATCATTACAATGCCGATTTCAAAAAGGGTGAAAAAATAAGTGTTGAGAAATTGTCGTTTGTACGGCCGGGAGAAGGAATTGATAACGAGGACTTAAAGAATTTTATAGGAAAAACATTAACGAAAGACGTACGGGCATATGACCCATGTCAATTAAATGATATAAAGTAAAATGGAATTGGATAAATTTATTTTTGATTCGCAATATACTTTTCTCAATGAGGATAAGAAATTGCAGGAAGCGTTTAAACGCACCGTTTTAAAAAATGCAGAAGAAATGTATTTCGGTGACTTGATTGGCTTTACACGTAAAGAAAATTGGGATTCGAACAAAATGGAAAAATACATTGGTCGCCTCACGTGGTTGGAGGATAAAATTACTTCAGCGGCTATGTTCAAAGAGACTGTTTCTGAACTGAATGAATTTGATTGTTGTTATATCAGATTGAACTCTGAACACAGTTTTTGTAAGTATGCAGAAAAAGGCGGATTAGAATTATTAAGTACAAAAGCTTCCCAATATTTGAATTTGAATGAGTACAAGCCTGTATATGACAAGAATCTGACTTATTTACCGTATTCTCTCGAGATGCAAAACGGAAGAGAGATAACGCTTCAGATTCTTGAAATGGCAAAAAATTCTTTTAATCACGGACGATTCAGAGCGGATAAAAATTTCTCTAAAGAATTAGTGGACGATATTTACCGTTCATGGATTGTGAATGAAATTAAAAATAAGACTTCTAAATTGTATTTAGCAATGGAAGGTGATAAAGTGGCGTCTTTCTTTTTGTATAAGGAGAATATCAGTCCTTTAGGTGATTATGTAATTGGATTTGTGTCTTTGATCGCTTCTTCGCCGGAATTCAAAGGAAAGAAATACGCAAGTAATTTATTGAACTATGTTCTGCACACAGCGAAATTAAAAGGAACGAATTATGTAATTGCGAATACGGAGATAAGCAACAAGGAAGCAATTGGCTTTTTCAAAAAAAACGGATTTAAATCAGAAGTAAACTTAAACGAATATCATATATGGAATTAATGCTTAAAAACAAACGCATCATGCTGGTGGTGGCTCATCCTGACGATGAATTATTGGGATTGGGTGCAAGCATGCACAAACTAATTAATAAATACGGCTGTAAAGTTAAAGTCGTTATTTTGGGAGAAGGAATTACTTCCCGCAGTGATGCACGCGATGTAAAAAAATGGAAAAAAGAATTAGCGGTTCATAAACAAAATATTAAGAACGCCGCAAAGGCTATCGGTTATCATGAAGTGAAAACTTATGATTTTCCGGATAACCGTTTTGATTCTGTTGCTTTACTGGATTTGGTAAAAGTAATTGAGAAAGAAAAAAATGATTTTAAACCTGAAATTATTTTTACCCACCATGGCGGCGATACAAATGTAGACCATCGTCAGACTTTTGATGCCGTAATTACAGCAACCCGCCCAATGAGTCATGAAGTCGTTAAA
>CAZRNW010000076.1:0-10383 GCA_964601535.1 uncultured Flavobacteriaceae bacterium | reverse complement strand
GCATTACAATTATTAGTAATCATTGTAAGTGCAAATACACCTAAAACTAATTTTAAAAAAACCTTCTTCATTTATATAAAATTTAGACTAAGCGAAATTAAGCCAAACACCGGAAATATCTTAGTTATTCACTCATTTTTTAGGTGTTTTCAATAACCGAAAGGGGGGCTATTAGCCCCACTTTCGTCGATTAAATACCTAAATTCGTCTATTTCATTAGGATAACATGGCCTTTGAGCTCATGTGATTTCCCGAACACGCTGGTGCAGTTGATTAACCAGCTATAAGAACCCTCCTCAAGGATGCCATACTTCACATCGTTTTTCGATTGCATAGTTCCATCCCAACCTTTTTCAAAGTCTTTAGTTGAGAACACCTTCTCACCCCAACGGTCAAAGATATTGATCTCATATTTGGTAATACCAAAACCTTTCGGCTGGAAAATATCATTTAGTCCATCACCATTCGGTGTAAACGCATTCGGAACATAAATTCCAAAATCTTCTCCAACTACAATCGGACGGATTAAAGTATCATAACAGCCTTGGTCGCTTTTTACAACTAAAACCACAGGATAAGTTCCCGGATCTGAATAAGCAAAAGTTGGATTTTGTTCAACAGAAGTATATTGAGCGGTATTCATAAAATACCAGTTCCAGCTTACAATTGGCGCTCCATAAGAAGCGTCAGTAAATGTTACAAAAGGATCCTGATTAATAATTGGTTTTAGTGGGGAGTGATTAAAATCTGCAACAGGCTGTGGATAAATATCAATGGTAACAGGAACAACTGTGCTTGTACAGCCATAACTATCCATAACCGTTAATCCTAAAGTATAAGTTGCCGCTTCATCAAAACAATAAGCACCGTTTTGTGCTCCTGTTATTCCTGCTCCATTCAGTATCCATCCATAACTTGTAATACTTGAGCTTCCACCTGCAGTAAACGTTACACATGTTGGCACACAACCCTTAGCATTACCTAAACTAATACTTGCATTAGGATTCGGGTTAACCATAATTGTTGTGTTTGCAGAATTGCTGCAGCCATTGGATGTACCTATTACGCTTACGTTAATTGAAGTGTTTCCGCTGTAAGGATAAGTTGAGCCTGAAATATTTCCCGGCTGCCATAAATAACTTGTTGCACCACTTGCAGTAATATTAGCTGTTTGTCCTGCACAAACCGTTGCGCTTGTTGCCGTAACAGTTGGCTGCGGGAAGAAGGTTAAGTTTACAAATGCAGTAGCGGCACAATTAAAGGCGTCGGTTGCATTTACAGTGTACATATAATTACCTGCTAAAATTTCATTAATCGGATAAGTTGCAAAAGCAGGACCAGATACCCAGTTATAATTATAAGGACCTGTTCCTCCTGCGCCAATTGCATTTACTGTGATTGGTGTATTTGCACAGGCCGATAATGTTGTGCTATTGATAGAAACAGAAAATGCTGTTGGTTGTGTAATTTGTGTAGATGCAATACTTGTACAACCATTTGCGTCAGTTACCGTGCAAGAATAAGTTCCTGCTGTTAAGTTAGTCGCGTTTTGCGAAGTTTGCGGAGGAATAGTGCTCCAGTTATAATTAAATGGTCCTGTTCCAACAGTTACATTCACTGTTGATGTTCCGTTGTTTTGTCCGTTACACAATACATTACTTCCTGTAAAATTAAATACCGGCACAGGATTAATCACAACAGTATAAGTTGTGCTTGCGGTACAGCTTCCTGAACTAACTAATAATGTATAAACTCCGTTTGCAACAACTGTTACATTATTAATAACAGGATTTTGAGCAGCGCCTGTATATCCGGGACCGCTCCATGCATAAACTGCACCGCCGGTACCGAATAAATTTAAGGTTTGTCCCGCACAAACAGGACTGTTACTTGTAATGTTAGGGTTGGGAACAGGTAATACGGATACGTTAGCATTGGCTGTGTTTACACAACCGTTCGCATCGGTTACTGTTACCACATAAACACCGCTCATCGTTAGTTGAGCTGATGGAATCGTTGGATTTTGTGCAGTTGATGTAAATCCACCGGGACCGCTCCAGGAGTAGGTCACGCCACCGTTAGATGTTAAATTGATAGTTGTGTTAACACAATTCGTTGGATTGTTGACTGCAATTACCGGTAAAGCATTAACAACAACATTTACGTTTGCTGTATTTGTACAACCGTTAGCGGCTGTAACTGTTAAAATATAATTACCTGAATTTGTAACTGCAGAAACCGGAATTGAAGGTGTGGCTGAAGTAGAACTAAAAGATCCGGGGCCGGTCCATGAATAAGTTCCGCCGCCGGTACCTGTTAAGTTTAAAGTTTGTCCTGCACAAAGCGGACCATTACTTGCCGCTGTTGGAATTGGTAAAGCATTAACAACAACGTTGGTCGTCGCAGTTGATGTACATGCACCCGTTGATGCCGTAACAGTATATACACCTGACATAACAGCTGTAGATGCACCAATTGTAGGATTTTGCGCATTTGAAGTAAATCCTCCCGGACCAGTCCAGGTATAAGTTGTAGCAGCCGGCGTATTTAATTGAATGGTTTGTCCTGCGCAATAAGGCCCGGTATTAGTAGCTGTACTTGTTGGAGTAGTAACACTAACGTTTATATTGGCAGTACTTGTACAGCCAGCATTTGTAACCGTAACAATATAATTACCTGCATTAGCTGCTGTTACTGCCGGTATAGTTGGATTTTGTAATGCTGAAGTAAATGCATTGGGTCCGGTCCACGAATAGGTTCCGCCACCGGTGGAAGTTAAATTTAATGTACTGCCCGCACATAACGGACTGTTACTTCCTATTACAATTACCGGGGAAGGATTAACAACCACATTCGTTGTAACGCTTGCTTTACAGCCTTGTGCATTTGTAACGCTAACGGTGTACACCCCTCCGTTTATAGTTTGAGCATTCGCAATAGTTGGATTTTGAAGATTCGAATTAAAAGAACTCGGACCGGTCCATGTATAACTTGTAAATGCGCCGACATTTAACTGAATGGTTTGGCCTGGACAATATGGTCCTGTATTAGAAGCTGCCGGTGTAGGTAAAGGATTTACAGTTACTGAAGTTACTGAAGTTGTAGTACAGCCACCATTTGATACCGTTAGAGTGTAATTGCCCGACATAGCTGTTGTAGAAACAGGAATAACAGGGTTATTAGCAGTTGAAGTAAAACCACCAGGACCAGTCCAGGAATAAGTTGTGCCACCTGTTCCAAATAATTGGAAAGAAGCACCTGCACAAACCGGGCTGTTGTTTGTTGCAGTGATGGTTGGCGTTGAAACAACAGTTACGGTTGCAGTAATTGTTCCAGTACCACAGCCACCCGGTTTGTTAGCCGTATAAGTTGTAGTAGTTAATGGCGAAACAACTAATGTGTTTGTTATTGTTGGGCCGGGAGTCCAGGTTGCAGTTCCTGTACCACCTGTAACAATAAGTGTTGCAGTACCTCCTGAACAAATAGTTGCATTGTTTACAGCGAGTGGTGTTCCAACTGAAGCGCATGAAACGACCGCGGTACCAAAAAAGTTAACCGGAACAGTTGCATTAACACCGCTATAATTTGAAACACAAATAATAAAGCGATCGCCGCAATTTACGTTTAATGCGGATCCAAAATTTGTTGCAGAAGAACCTGCAGGAAGTGGTGAGCCAATACCTGTACCTCCACTACAAGGCGAATTCCAGCAACATCTTACCGGAGGAAGAGTATTGCCGCTAATGCCTGCACAAGTAGCAGCGGTGTATGGCCACATGGTCCAATCATAACAACCTACCTGAACACCGGCACCTGCACCAATTGAAAACATTAATGTACCAGCTGATTGACAAGTAATAATAAAGAAATTAGGGTTAAGCTCACCTGCAAGGAAACAACCAAAACCACCGGGAGGTACTGTACCAACCGGACTTGTTTGTGGATTTGAAATTGTTGTAGCAGTTGTAAAATCAACAAACGACCCGCTTCCGCTCGATGAAACGAAATTAAGATTTGAGTTACCGCACATATTCGGCGCAGTAACGCAATCTGGAGAACTGGTTTGTGAAAATAAATTTATGCTCCCCAAAAGAAAACATAAATTAAGAACTAAAAATATTTTTTTTGATATACGCATGTTATCTGGTTATTAAATTACGGATAGAGTTTAAAAAAGTCGTGTTTTGTAAATTTTCGAATAACAAATTTCCGTTAGAATCAAAACCAACAGTGTAGCCGGTAGTTTTGCCGTTTAAAGAAATTAAATTCGTTATTTCTGAAGCGTTAACGCGGATAGTGGTAGTGATACCATCTTTCTTTAGTGCAATATTATTTCCTACTTCGTCATTATCCATGCAAATTGAAATTCCAATCATTCCTTTACTTGCGTTTTTCAGCTTTGCATCTTTGTAAATTATCGTGGTATTATTTAAATCAATATTTGCATCACGGCTCGCTTTATCGTTCACCGACCAAATATTTACCGCAATAATTTTATTTGCGGGATTTTCTTTGGTGTTGTTCTTGATATAAGACACAAGTGAATTGAAATCTAAAGTTTGAGCACCAAGATTGAGGGCTAAAAAACCTATACAAAAAATCAACAGAATATTCTTTTTCATTTGGGATATTTATATGCATACAAGTTAGGGATATATAAGAAAACAGCCCATTTACTCACTCAGCGGCAAGTGATTTCCAATAAAAAAAAGGGGGCTATATGCCCCCTTTTTGTGATTTTTAGTTGAATTTGACCTATTTCATTAGAGTTACATGCCCTTTTAATTCGTGCGATTTTCCAAACACGCTAGTAGCATTAATAAGCCATGTATATACGTCTTCTTTCATGATTTCACCTTTGCGGCCCTGGAAAGTTCCGTCCCAGCCTTCTTCAAATGTTTTAGTTGAGAATACTTTCTCGCCCCAGCGATCAAATATATTTAACTCGTACTCAACAACACCGAATCCTTTTGGTTGGAAGATATCATTCAATCCGTCACCATTTGGAGTAAAGGCATTCGGAACATAAATTCCGAAATCTTCTCCAACAACTAGTGGTCTTAAGATTGTATCAGTACAGCCTTTATCACTCTTAACAACAAGCGCTACAACATAGGTACCTGGTTCGGTATACTGGAATGTAGGATTTTGTTGTGTTGATGTATATTGAGCAGTATTCATAAAATACCAGTTCCAGCTTACAATCGGTGTTCCATAAGAAGCATCAGTAAATGTTACAAACGGATCCTGATTGATGATTGGTTTAATTGGTGAATGATTGAAATCTGCAACCGGCTGCGGATAAATATCTAATAACACTGGCGATGCAGTTGCAGTACAGCCGTTGTTATCCATAACAGTTAAACCTAAAGAATAACTTGCTGCCTCACTGAAGCAATATGTTCCTGTGGTTGAACCTGTAATTCCAACTCCATTTAATGTCCATCCGTAACTAACAATGTTAGAACTTCCTGAACCATTAAAGTTAACACATGTAGGCACACAACCTTTAGTTGGACCTGTATTGATGCTTGCAGTAGGATTTGGATTTACAATGACTACAGCATTTGTCGAATTACTGCAACCATTAGTTGTACCAACTACAGTAACACTTTGCGTAGTACCTCCGCTATAAGGATATGTAGATCCGCTCACATTACCAGGTTGCCAGATATAACTTGAAGCACCGCTCGCTGTTAACAGAGCATTCTGTCCCGCACAAACGGTTGCGCTTGAAGCAGTAATTGTAGGTTGAGGAACAAACAATAAATTGATGTTTGCAACAGCCGGACAATTAAATGCATCGGTTGCATTTACAGTGTATGTATAAGTACCACCAAGAGCTTCCGCAACTGAATAAGCACTTGTTGATGGACCTGATACCCAATTGTAATTATATGGTCCTGTACCGCCTGATCCAATTGCGTTCATATTAATAGGAACGTTTGTACAAGCTGAAATCGTTGAACTCATAATTGCAACGGAGAATTGGGTTGGTTGCGTAATCGCTGTTGAAGCAACATTCGAACAACCGTTAACATCCGTTACAAAACAAGAGTAAGTTCCTGCAGGTAATCCTGTAGCGTTTTGTGTATTTTGTGCAGGGACTGAAGTCCACGTATAATTAAATGGCCCGGTACCAACAGTAACGTTAACACTGGCTGTTCCGTTGCTTTGTCCGTTACACAATACATTTGAACTTGTAAAGTTTAGAACGGGAATCGGATTAACAATGGCAGCAACTGTTGTTGAAGCAGTACAGGTATTAGCAGTTACAATTAAAGTATAAACTCCGCCGGCAGCTAAACTTGCTGAAGGAATATTTGGATTTTGCTGATTGCTACTGAATGAATTCGGGCCTGTCCAGCTATAAGTTGTTCCACCGTTTGATGTGAACACTAATGTTGAACCAACACAAACTGCACTGGCAACATTCGCTACAGGAACCGGAAGTGCAATTACTGAAGCATTAGCAACAGCTGTATTCACACAACCATTCGCATCAGTTACTGTAACAACATATGCACCTGTCATACCTGTGGTAGCGTTTGGAATGGTTGGATTCTGAAGATTTGAAGTAAATCCACCAGGACCAGTCCAAGAGTAGGTCACCCCACCGTTAGAAGTTAAACCGATAGTTGTATTAGCACAATTGAGTGGATTATTTGTAACAATAACCGGTAATGAATTCACAACAACGTTAGCATTGGTTGAATTCACACAACCATTTGCATCAGTAACAGTAAGAACATAATTACCAGCGTTCGTAGTTGCAGATGTTCCGATACCAGGATTTGCTAAGTTCGAACTGAAAGAACCAGGACCGGTCCATGTATAAGTTGTACCACCTGTACCGGTGAAGTTAATTGGTTGACCAACACAAACCGGACTATTACTTACAATGTTCGGTGTTGGTAATGGATTAACAAGAACGTTTGTAGTTGCACTTGCAGTACAAGTTCCAATTGTAACGATTACAGTATATGTACCAGACATTAAAGTTGTAGAGCTACCTTGAGTAGGATTTTGTAATGTAGAAGTAAATCCACCTGGGCCACTCCATGCATATGATGTTGCAATTGGGGCATTTAAATTAATTGTTGCACCTGCACAATATGGTCCGGTATTCGCTGCAGAGGTAGTTGGTGTACTTACAACAACATTTATAGTACCGGTACTTGAACAGCCAAGTGCGGTTACTGTTACTGTATAAACACCTGCCTCAGCAGTTGTAGCATTAGGTATAGTTGGATTTTGTAATGCAGAAGTAAATGCATTCGGGCCGCTCCAGGCGTAAGTTGTACCACCAGCTGATGTTAAATTAAGTGCTGTATTTACACAAACAGGACTGTTGCTTCCCATAACAACAACCGGATTAGGATTTACAACAACGTTTGTTGTAGCACTATTCACACAACCGTTTGCATCAGTTACAGAAACAACATAAGCACCAGAGTTTGTTGTTTGTGCATTTGTTTGCGTTGGATTCTGAGCATTAGATGTAAATGCATTTGGGCCAGTCCATGTATAAGTATTAAATGCACCTACATTTAACGAGATTGTATTACCTGGACAATACGCACCTGTATTGTTAGCAACAGGAACAGGTAATGGATTAACAAGAACGTTTGTTGTTGCACTTGCGGTACATGTACCTACTGAAACCGTTACACTATATACACCACTCATACCTGTTGTAGAAGCAGGGATGGTTGGATTTTGAACGTTAGAGGTAAATCCGCCAGGCCCTGTCCAGTTATAAACCGTAGCAGCCGGCGTATTTAATTGAATAGTTGTTCCGGCACAATAAGCGCCTGTATTAGATGCTGTAGTGGTTGGACTTAAAACCGAAACGTTAACGGTGCCTGTGCTTGAACAACCAAGGGCGGTAACTGTAACCGTATAAACTCCGGCTTCAGCTGTTGTAGCATTTGGTATAGTTGGATTTTGCAATGCAGAAGCGAATGAATTCGGTCCGCTCCAGGCATAACCTGTACCACCACTTGACGTTAAATTAAGCGCGGTATTTACACAAATTGGACTGTTACTTCCAATTACAACAACTGGATTTGGATTAACAACAACTGTAGTGGTTGCGCTATTCACACATCCATTAGCATCAGTAACTGTAACAACATAAGAACCTGCATTCGTTGTTTGAGCATTAGTCTGCGTTGGATTTTGTGAATTTGATGTAAATGCACTAGGACCAGTCCAGGTATAAGAAGTAAATGCTCCAACGCTTAATGATATAGTATTACCCGGACAATATGGTCCGGTGTTATTAGCAACAGGAGTTGGTAAGGCATTAATCACAACATTTGTTGTTGCGTTTGCTGTACAAGTACCTGCAGATACAATTACACTATATGTACCAGCCATTGCAGCGGTAGCATTTGCAATTGTTGGATTTTGCGCATTAGAACTAAATCCACCCGGACCGCTCCATGTATATGAAGTTGAAGCAGGCGTGTTTAATTGAATGGTTGTTCCTACACAGAAAGGTCCTGTATTTGAAGCTGTAGTTGTAGGAGTTAGAATTGAAACGTTAACTGTTCCTGTACTTGTACAGCCAAGGGCAGTAACCGTTACAGTATAAACACCTGCATTAACTGCAGTAGCAGAAGTAATAGTTGGATTTTGTAATGCAGAAGTGAATGCATTTGGTCCGCTCCAGGAATAACCAGTACCTCCACTTGATGTTAGATTAATTGAAGAGTTTAAACAAACAGGGCTGTTGCTTCCAATTATAACAGTTGGAGTAGGATTAACAACCACGTTTGTAACGGCAGTATTAGTACAGCCCGCAGCATTACTAACGGTTACAATATAATTTCCGCTATTGGTTGTCTGTGCGTTTGCCTGCGTTGGATTCTGAGCATTAGATGTAAACGCACTTGGTCCGCTCCATGTATAGGTAGTGAATGCACCAACATTTAACTGAATAGTATTACCCGGACAATATGGTCCTGTGTTACTTGCGGTTGGTGTAGGTAATGCATTTACAATAACGTTTGTAGTGGCAGTTGCTTTACAAGCACCGGTTGTAGAAGTTACTGTATATACGCCCGACATTGCCGCAGTTGAAGCTGCTATAGTTGGATTTTGCGCATTTGAAGTAAATGCACTTGGCCCTGTCCATGTATAAGAAGTTGCAGCCGGTGTATTTAATTGTATGGTTTGCCCCGCACAATATGGCCCTGTATTGGAAGCTGATGTAGTAGGGGTGGTAACCGTTACATTTATTGTTGCAGAGGCCTTACATCCGGCTGCGTTTGCAATAGTAACAGTATATGTTCCCGCCATGGTTGCCGTTGCGCTGGCAATTGTAGGGCTTTGGACACTTGAAGTATATCCGCCCGGGCCGCTCCATGTATAACTGGTTGCAGCCGCCGTTGAGAAAGTGAGTGGTGATCCTGCGCAGACCGGACTATTACTCGTTATCGTTGGACTCGCTAAAGGATTGACGACGACAGTAGTTGTAGCAGCCGCGGTACACGAACCGTTACCAATCATTACTGTATAAACAGCATTTGATGTCGCGGTCGTAGTAGGATTTTGTACTGAAGAAGTGAATGAAGGGCCCGCCCATGAATAACTACCTGCAGCAGTTGGAGTATTTAACTGAACAGTTTGTCCCGGACAATATGGTCCGGTATTAGATGCAGAAATGGTTGGAGTGTTTACAACCTGAACCGTTGTTGAAGCAGTTGCCCAACAGCCACCCGACCATGATACGTAGAAATAATACACTCCCGAAGAAGTTGTTTGCGCATTTGCAATGGTTGGCGTTAAAGTAGAACTGAAATTATACCATGTAAATGGTGCATTATACCAATAGGAGAATGTAATGGCGGAAGAAGAACTTACGGCATTCAACTGGATGGTTTGTCCAACGCAATATGGTCCTGTGTTAGTAACAGTCACCGAAGGCACTGAAGGCATAGTTAATTGTACGGTTTGAGTGGTTATACAGCCGAAATTATTAACGGTTAAAGTATATATGCCGGCATTAACCGCTTGGAAGTTTGCAACTAAAGCATTTGGGCCAACACCGGTCCAACCCGCTGGTCCTGCCCATGAAATTGTTCCCGGACCGCCTGCACCTGTTAATGTTGCAGATCCGCCTGCACAACCTGGAGCGATAGCTGCTAATATGGAAGCGGTTGGAGCAGCATTAACTACAACAACAGATTGTGTTGAAGAAACACATCCGGCAGAATTTATTGTATGCGTTACAGTATAATTACCTACTGCACTAAAACTCACAGGTCCATAAGAACTTCCAAAACCTGTAGGAGGTGCGCCGACCGTTGGATTAAAACCAAAGGTATGTGTTCCGGAAGCTGTTGTTGCGTTAAATGTAAATGAATTTCCTAATAA
>CAZRNW010000075.1:7283-10423 GCA_964601535.1 uncultured Flavobacteriaceae bacterium | reverse complement strand
ACCATAAGCTAAAACATTATCAGGCAAATCTTTTAATACCAGAGAGCCTGAACCAACAACTGTGTTTTCTCCAATACTAACCCTGTCAACAATTATTACACCTAATGTAATTGCTGAAAATCTTCCAATTCTTACTTTCCCGCCAGTAACAGACCCCGCCGATAAATGAGAATATTCTCCCATAAAACAATTATGTTCTAATTGAGCGCCGGTATTTAAGATACAGAAGTCTTCAATTACAGCTTCAGTATTTACAATAACACCGGGCATCATCACAATACCTACACCCAATTTTACATTTCGTCCGATTGAAACAGAAGGATGAATAGCATTAACAAAAGTGAAGTCAGGTATTAAATTAACGATAGCATCTCTAACATGTTTTCTGGCGTAATTATCACCGATTGTAATAAATCCGGCATCAATCGCATATGTTTTTTTTAATTCAATAATATTTTCTTGTCTGCCAATTACCGGATATCCGAACATGGTTGATCCAACTTCAGCTTTCGAATCAATAATTCCAACAATATTATATTTTCCTTCCTTAAGAAAGATATCTATACATACATTTGCATGTAAGCCCCCACCAACTAATACTATGTTTTTCATAATTCTGCTTTTAATTTAATGGCTAAATATAAAATGTCGCCCTTAAAATTGAACCGTGTATAACAGACTTTATAAAGATACAAAATGAAATTCCGGAGAGCAAGTTATTTTATTCTATTAGGGACCGCGTCGCCTAAAGAAGGGAAACGCCTATTTTTTGAATTTACTAAGGGTGCCGGCTACTATTCCTGTAACTAAATCAACTTCCTTTTTGGTGATACCATAAAACAAGGGCAAACATAAAACTCTGGAAGCTACACTTTCAGAAACCGGCATTGTTTGCTTTTTAGAAAAGCCTAAAGTGTTTAAAGAAGGATAAAAATAGCGGCGCGGAATAATTTCTTCCCTTTTTAAATTTTCAATTACTTTCAGCAACTGTGATTCGGTTTTAAAAATAACAGGAAAATACGCAAAGTTATAATCTGTTCCTGTTCTTAATTTTGGAAATGAAATGTTCTTTTCTTTTTTCAACTTATCGAAATACCAATTGGTTGCATTTTTTCTGCTTTTCAGTATAATGTCCATTTTCGTTAAGTTACATAAACCCATAGCAGCGTTAACTTCCGACATCTTTGCGTTAATCCCAACACCAAAAAATTTCTCCGGGCCGTTATGTCCAAAATTTCTTAAGTAAGAATTTTTAAAATCCAGTTTTTTATTTTTTGTGAAGATAGCACCTCCTTCAATGGTGTGGAAAAGTTTTGTGGCATGAAAACTAACTACACTAATATCGCCATAATTAAAAACGGATTTCCCTTTATACTTTACGCCGAACGAATGAGCGGCATCGTAAATTACTTTTAATTTATGCTTTTTTGCAATACGGGCAATAGCCTCAACATCGCAAGGATTACCATAAACATGAGTGGCTAAAATTGCAGACGTGTTTTTTGTAATTGCCGCTTCAATTTTTTTGGGGTCAATCGTTAAAGTATCTTTTTCAATATCTACAAAAACTGCTTTACAGTTTTCCCAAATTATAGCATCCGTTGTAGCAACATAAGAAAAAGGAGTGGTAATGATTTCACCCTTTAATTCTAAAGCCTTAATAGCAACCTGTAGAGCCAGAGTGCCATTGGAGACGCATTGCAAATAGTCTACCTTTAAATAGGATTTAAGTTTTTTTTCCAGTTCAGTAACACATTCACCATGATTGGTAATCCATCCCTTCTTCCACATTTGCTTTAAGTACGTTTGATATTCTTCTAATGGAGGAAGGTATGTTTTGGTAACTGGAATCATCGGTTCGTGAGCCTTTTGAATTTGGCTTCGTGTATTTTTACTAGCCAAATATAATATTTATAAATTATAGTCGCAAAGATTAAACCTCCAATGATAAATCAATAGGCTTAAACTGCTAAGTGTCCATTTTTTCCTCAAGTACTAAACGGGTATCTTTTTGTCTTGAAATGTAATAAATCATAAATAACGCCGAAACATAAAAAGGCAGCAACGGGATTTTAAAACGAACCAAGGCTCCAAAATTTGAAGTGGTGAGACCAATCATATAGGCAAATAATATAGAATAGATAATACAAAATAATAAAATGGGGTTTTTGGAAATTATCGCGAAAAAATTCTTCACTTTTATTTTATACATCACATAAATTGTAAATAATAATAAAAATGCATTCTCTAGTCCTGCTAAAAGCAGTACAGGACTTCTACCTTCAAAAATGAAAAAGGGCCTGAAAAGACCCGCGTTTACAGCGGGCAAAAATAATCTTGCTGCAGCACCCGGACTACCATCAAAATCACCAATATCAAAACTCGAGCCGCCATAATACTCTTGTTTTAAGTCGTTGTTTGTAATTGCCGCGGTTTCGAGGGCATTATCAAACGAAAATCTATCCATGCTGGACCCTAAACTGCCTAAAATAAAATACGACAAAAAACTAATTACCGCTATCATCAAAGGAAATAAAACGAAAGATAGAAAAGGGCTTCGTATCCTCTGCAATTTGTTATAAAAAATCCAGAGTAGTCCCCCTGGGAATAATACCATGAAAATATAAGGTTTAATTGACAGAATAAGCCAGGAACTAACTAATAACAAAACAACAATAACGGTTTTTCTCCTTTTTAAAATAAAAAATTGGTGGGCGCAATAAACAAACAAGGCAGTGCCCATAAAGGTGTAGGTGTCTTTTGAAACACCACCTGCCCAAAATAACGGAGAAGGAAAATACAAAATAGCCCAAGCTAATTTTCCCTCTATGGCCGGGGCATATTGCCTAAAAGTTAAATACAATTTCCAAATACCATAATAGGATAAACTTGAAATTAAAATAGAGGTAAGAAAATAATTTTTATTTGCAAGGATTGTAAATATACTCGTTAACTTAATTACCATAAAGGTATGGGCATCGTAAAATAAATAAGAATAAGGATAACCGGTTCTGTCACTGAACAACGAACGGATTTCTACACTTGGCGTAGAAGTCATTACCTCAAGATATTTTGTTGGGCTTTGATGAAATAAATTGGCCATCGCCATGGATGATTCAAAATAGGCTGTAGTATCGCCT
>CAZRNW010000075.1:0-7273 GCA_964601535.1 uncultured Flavobacteriaceae bacterium | reverse complement strand
CAAACTATATAGAAACAGAACTTACTCCTGAAGAAATAGAACAGTATAAAAAAGTTCCGAAAATTTTTGCAGCCAACCCATTTAAATAGTGCTTATATGCCGGATTCCTCATTAACTTTTTATTTTGATAGAGCATTGCAAAAAAAAGTATAAGAATAGCAACCGAACAGCTTCCAAAAATATCAAGCCACTCAATTTTTACAAACTGGTCATATTCCCACTCATCCCTTGCTAAAACCTCATTCATTGCATCTAAAAATAATAGAAGCCCGGCTTCTTTAAATAATAATGTTGTTTATTATTGTAAATTTACGAATAATTCGGCACCATAGATGGAATTGACTAACTGTATTAATTGTAACAGCACACATCTTAAAACAATGCCTCGTTATGCGCGTGCTTTTCTGGTAAAATGCAGCGATTGCGGACTCGTTTTCGGAAAAAAGAACCCCACTGCTGCCGAACTAACCGCTCATTATACCAATTATCCCCGTTATACAAGCCTTTCGCCAATTACAGAAAAAAGATACAACGAACTACTTGATAAGTTTGAACCTTACCGGAAAAACAATAACATTATTGATTTAGGATGCAGCAACGGCTTGTTTTTGGAATGCGCAAAAAAAAGAGGCTGGAATGTTTATGGTACTGAATATGCGCAGGATTCAATTGATTATTGCGCCCAACGGAATATCACTGTATTCAAGTCGGACAAATTGCCTGATGAATTTTTTAAATTACAATTTGATGTGGTGACGAGCTTTGAGGTGATTGAGCACATTAATACACCAAACGCAGAAATGGAATTTATTAAAAAAATACTGCGGAAAGGCGGTGCTTTTTATGTCACCACTCCGAATTTTAATTCGGTGAGCAGATTTCTGGTAAAAGATAAATGGAATGTAATTGAATATCCGGAACACCTCACTTATTACACGGCCCGTACTCTGAATAACCTAATGCTCAAATACGGATTTAAAAAAGATTTTCTGGTAACAACAGGTTTTAGTTTTTTACGTTTTAATCAAAGCCGCGGAAAAGATGAAGTTAACCGTACACTTCTGAATAATACTGATGAAACAGTACGGGCTAGCATAGAAAAGAATTTCTTCCTCCGTTTTATAAAACTTTCCATCAATTTTTTACTTACTGCCTTAAAAATAGGCGATGCCATGAAAGGCCTTTATATTAATTCTTAAATTTTACAAAAACTGTTTAAAGTCAATAAGTTAAAATTGCCTTAATTCCTCTGTTTTCTTTGTCCGTTTTCAGGTAAAAATGTTATTTTTAGAGTAAATGAAAGAGCGGGAAAGCATTATTGTTACAGGGGGTGCAGGGTATATAGGTTCACACACTATTATCGAATTACTTCAGCAAACGGATTACGATATTATCTCTATCGATAATTTCTCAAACTCTAAAGAGAGTGCTTACCGGAACATCGAAAAAATTACCGGAAAAAAATTTACAATTTTTAATCTTGATTTGTGTGATAAGTCTGAACTCACAAAACAACTTGGCGCAATAAAAAATATTGCAGGCGTTATTCATTTTGCAGCTTTTAAATCAGTTCCGGAGAGTATGGCCGATCCCCTGCTCTATTATCATAACAACATTGAAAGCCTTGTTAATATTCTGGATTTCTGTAAACAAAAAAGCATAAAGAATTTTATTTTCTCTTCCTCATGTTCTGTATACGGCAACATAGAAGATTTACCCGTTACTGAAGAAAGTATTTTGGGTAAGGCAGAATCTCCATACGCTTATTCGAAACAGGTGGGCGAACAAATGGTAGATGCCTTTACAGCTACAGCAAACAATTTTAATGCCGTTTTACTGCGTTATTTTAATCCCGTAGGAGCACACATTAGCGCAAAAATTGGAGAATTACCAATTGGTCCGCCCACAAGTTTAGTTCCGGTGATTACCAGAACCGCCGCCGGCCTTATTCCGAAAATGTTTGTACACGGAAATAATTATTCCACACGCGATGGTTCCTGTATCCGCGATTATATTCATGTAACTGATATTGCCGATGCACACATTAAAGCTTTACAATACCTCATCAGCAAAAAAAATAAAAGCAAACTTTCATTATTCAATTTAGGAACAGGTAAAGGCGTTACTGTATTAGAAGCCATTAACTCCTTCGAAAAAGTATCCGGATTAAAATTAAATTATGAGGTGGGACCAAGACGCGATGGCGATGTAGGAGCTATATATGCAGATAACAACCTGGCGAAACAGGAATTAAAATGGGAACCCAAATTTAATATAGACGAAATGATGCTTACCGCCTGGAAATGGCAGCAGCATATTTCAGAATTAAAAACATCATGAAGCAGAAATCCTTACGGATTACAATCATGATTTAAAAAAAGAAAAAATGGAAAAACGATTTAAATTTAAAAGCCTTTCGGTTTACTCTTCTGATGAGTGGATGGCCAATTCAACCAAAAGGTACCGTACAGTTTTCGACAAAGCAGAAACAACTTATATCCGCTGCGAATTAGCATTGTACAATAAATTGTTCGACGAGGAAGATTGGGTCACCAAAGTGACTATCCGTTGCGAAAAAATAGTTCCGGGTGCCAACGAAAAAATTTGTGAGCTTGAAGCTGAGTTGAAAGTAAACAAAGATGAAAACATCGCATATGTACGCGACGGCTGGGGAAATGCAACACCGGGCATTTTCTGGAAAAAAGGAACTTACAAATGGCTGGCTATAATTGAAGGCGTTACTGTTGGTGAATCACAATTTCATATTGAAGATGTAGGTCTAGTTACCAGCACCAATAATCCGTATTTCAGCATCGAGTATATTAAATTATATCCCGGAGATGCCGACGGCTGGCAAAACCGTCACCGGAAATATTTAAAAAAATTCAGCAAAACAGCCACCCAATATGTTTGGGCCGAATTCAAAATCAAAGTGCATACCAACTCTGATTTTAATTACGAATTCTTTTTAAACTATATTGATGATGCCGGACAACCAAAAGCACATCAAAGTAAAATCGGTTATATCGACGCGAATAAGAAAGATTATACTTATACTTTTGATTTAGGCTGGGGGCATAACAACGCCGGTTCATGGAAAGACGACCAATATGTATTAGAGATTGTTTACATGGATGTTTTAATTGGCGGCGTTACTTTTCAGTGCGGGGATGTAGATGAAGAAGGAAATCTTGAATTAATTACTTCGATTACACAAACTATTTCTTCTGGTTCAAATACAGGCGCAACTAATACCGGAACTGCCACGCCCGAAAAAACACTCGAAGAATTACTGGAAGAAGTAAAAGCTTTAATTGGTTTAGAAAATGTAAAGAAAAGCATTAACGAAAATATTACCTATTTAAAATTTAATGCGCTCCGCAAAGAAAAAGGCTTTGATGATAACAATAAGGTTTCCCTCCACTCTGTATTTACAGGAAATCCCGGCACCGGAAAAACCACCATTGTAAAAATGCTCGGCAAAATTTACAATAAAATGGGCTTGTTAAGCAAAGGGCATGTACATGAAGTAGACCGCTCGGTTTTAGTTGGCGAGTACATCGGTCAAACCGCACCAAAAGTTAAGAAAGCTATTGAAGATGCGCGCGGCGGTATTTTATTTATTGATGAAGCTTATTCGTTATCCCGTTCAGGCGACGACAGTAAAGATTTTGGTAAAGAAGTAATTGAAATATTACTGAAAGAGATGAGTGATGGTCCGGGCGACATCGCTATTATTGTTGCAGGTTATCCAAAAGAGATGAATACCTTTATTGAAAGTAACCCCGGATTAAAATCACGTTTCTCTGAATATTTCCATTTCGAAGATTATTTACCGGAAGAATTGCACCAGATTGCAGTTTATGCAGCGGGCAATAAACAAGTGACTATTACACCTGAAGCAGATGCTTATTTAAAAGAACAATTAACAGAAGCATACCGTAAACGTGATAAATCTTTTGGTAACGCGCGTTTTGTTCACGGTTTAATTGAAGAAGCAAAACAAAATATGGGTGTGAGGATTATGAAAGCCGGAAACCTTGAATCCATCACGAAAGAAGATTTATCGATTATTACACTAGCAGATTTAAAACAAGTGTTCACCGGCGGTGATAAGAAAAAATTAAACCTCAACGTCAACGAAAAAGATTTACAATTAGCCCTTGCCGAATTAAATGAATTAACCGGCATGGATAATATTAAAAACGACCTCAACGAATTAGTAAAACTCATTAAGTTTTATAATGAAATTGGTAAGGATGTTGTCAATAAATTTTCGCTGCATTCTGTTTTCACAGGAAATCCGGGAACAGGAAAAACAACTTTGGCGCGCACCATTGCAAAAGTTTACAAAGCTTTAGGTTTACTGGAGCGCGGGCACATTGTTGAAGTTGACCGTGAAGGTTTGGTGGCTGGTTATGTTGGTCAGACTGCGATTAAAACCCAGGAAAAAATTGAAGCGGCCATGGGCGGTATTTTATTTATTGATGAGGCTTATGCTTTATCAGAAGGCGGCGGAAATGATTTTGGAAAAGAAGCCATTGAAGTTATTTTAAAACGCATGGAAGACCAGCGCGGAAAATTTGGTGTTATTGTTGCGGGCTATCCTGATAACATGCACAAGTTTATTGAAATGAATCCCGGCTTAAAATCACGCTTTGATAAAACCTTCCATTTTTATGATTACTCGGCGCAGCAATTATTAGTTATTGCCGAAGCTTTATTGAAAAAAGAAGGTTTAACCATGAGCCCGGAAGCAAAAGAGCATTTAAATAAATATTTTGAAGCCCTTTACGAAAAACGCGATAAGTTTTTTGGTAACGCGCGCACCGTACGCCAAACAGTTGGTGAAGTAGTAATGAAACAAAATTTAAGATTAGCCTCAGTACCTGCAGCACAACGCACACCTGAAGCTTTAGGTTCATTAACTTTAGATGACGTGAAACATTTACAGCATGGCGAAGGCAAATCGCAGCAAGGGCTCGGATTTAGGTTTGGGGCTGCGTCATAAAAACAAACTCATAAAAAAACCCTGAAGAAATCTTCAGGGTTTTTTATTTTATAAAGGGAGTTTAATTATTTACCGCCGCCCTTTTGAATATCTTCTATTTTCTTCTCTGTGTAACCCTCTGTGGTTAAAACAAATTTTGAATCCGGCACGGGCTCGAAAGAAACTGCAGTAGCACTCATTTTAATATTCATTGGCCCTTGTTTTACCTGAAACTCCATTGGCATTCCTTTCAAACCTTTAAACATTTCCCCGCCTTTTCTTCCGCCGCCTTGGGAAATGTATGGCACTTTTTCGCAATACCATACGTCAGATTTAACTTCGCCGTCTTTTCCCTGACCGGTTACAATTGCTTTTTTACATTCGTAGCCTGCAATGGTTTTTGTTTCGTTAATGTATTCGATTTTTGGTTCTTTATCTTTTGCCACTTCAGCGTTTTTATCCATTTCAGCTTTGCTGGTACGGGTAAAAAATTTATTTCCCATCTGGTCCATCAAAAACAACTGGCCGTTATCATCGTTCAGAATTTTGTAAGAATACATCATACTGTTCATTTCAGTATAAGTTTTATTATCCTTAAAAAATATTTTTGTTTCCATGTCACCCATCATGGCAGCTTGCTCAGGTGGCAAACCTTCCATCGTCATAACATAAGTTACCGAGCCTTCTTTTTGTGCAAATGCAAATGCGCTGCAAAAAATGGCTACTGCTGTGATTAGTTTTTTCATTGTTCTTTATTTTTAATTTTTACTGTCATGAAGCGTGATCCGTTAGGGTCTCTGCTTCATTGATTCAATTCCTGTGCCAATTTACAACATTTATGCTGTTAAAATATGCAAAATACACAGGCGGTTTTAATTACTGAAGGCCGTCGAAAAACTTCTTCATTTCTTCCTGACTCACAATTTTATAGTAAGCCGGCACCTCAAATGTATTATCCGGAATCTCTGCTTTTTTTACGCTTCTGGCCGTAAATTCCATCTCAAGTCCCATTTTACGCAAACGGTATTGCATTAACATACCCTTCACTCCTGCATACGGACTTAAAGCATTCACCGCTTCCATGCCCATATCTTTTGTATAATAAGCATCAAAAACAACCTGCGGCTCGCTGAGTGTTGTTACTTTTATTTTTGTACACTTATACCCGGCTATTTCTTTTGTTTCACCGGTCTCTTCAATTTTTATAGGATAGGCAGCGTTTTCTTTGTAGATGTCTATTTCGTTTTCAATGCAGGCTTGCTTTACATCCATGAACTTTACCATTTGGGTAAGCGTTTTTGTATTGAGGTCGCAAATAAACATGGTATTAAACATGCCCATAGTACTCATCTCCATAATGAATTTATCTTTCTTGAATTTTAATGTAGCTGAACTTGGTGCAAGTCCTGCAAGCGGATGGTTTTCATCAACAACTTTCGAGTCGTATTCAATGATGCCTTCATCAATAACTTTGTCTTTACTCGGGCCGCACATGGTAAAAACCATCAGCAGAAATGCAGCAAAAAGCAATTGGGTTATTTTCAGTATTAAAGGCTTGGTTCTCAACGTTAAAACAAAGGCTTAAAATAAAATAATATAAAGCAGAAAGCCAAATATATTTTGGGTAGTTGAGACTGAAAAAGGGGAAATAGGCGTTAAAACTGCTGAAAGATTTTTTCTATCTCTGCTTTACTTACAATTTTGAAGTAAGCAGGTATTTCAAATAGGTTGTCGGTTACATCGGCACTGTGCACGCTTTTGGCTGTAAATTGCAATTCGAGGCCCATTTTTTTTAAGCGGTATTGCATCAGCATGCCTTTAACACCATTATAAGGACTAAGGTCATTCACGTTTTCAGAACCCATTTCGGTAGTATAATAAGCATCAAATTTTACTGATGGGTCGTCTGCCATTGTCACTTTTATTTTTTTGCATTTGTAGCCTGCAAGGGTTTTAGTTTCTTTAGCTTCTTCCCATTTTATTTTATAGCCTGAATTCTCCTTTGTGATGTCTGTTTCGGTTTCAATACAAGCTTGTTTTATGTCAAGGAATTTTACCATTTGAGTCAGTGTTTTGTTTTCCTGATTACAAATAAACATGGTGGTGAACATGCCCATGGTGCTCATTTCCAGTAAAAATTTATCGTCTTTAAACTTAAGAGTGGCAGTGCTCGGAATCATTCCTGCCCAGGGGTGGTTCGGATCAACGGCTGTAACATCAAAATCGATAACCCCTACGTCAATTATCTTATCATTTTTACCTCTGCAAAAGTAAAGCAATAAA
>CAZRNW010000074.1:0-10671 GCA_964601535.1 uncultured Flavobacteriaceae bacterium | reverse complement strand
AATACTGCCAATGTGGCTTTGCTGAAAAGCATCAAAGGTATTGGTGAAAAAACAGCCCAGCGGATAGTGGTTGACCTCAAAGGGAAATTGGGTAAACACGAGGGCGGAATTTCCCAGATTTTAACACCTTCGTACAATAAAAATAAGGACGAGGCGTTAATGGCATTAACTACATTAGGTTTTCCCCGTGCTACAGCCGAAAAGGCGCTCGAAAAGAGCCTCAAACAATTGGGTGTCAGCTCCGATAATGTAGAGACATTAATAAAAACGGCATTAAAAAATTTATAGAATATTTTTGTGAGGCTTAAAGGCGTTTTAAATTTTTTGGTTTTTGGGGCTACTTCGGCAGCCTTAATGGGCGTTGTATTTAATTCAACAGCCAACCGGAATCTTTTTAAACCCGTTTATGATATTTCCGGAAAATCCAATCCGCTTCCTGTTGATACACCCGAAGTAGATCTTCCTTATAAATTCGAAGATAACAAAGGCAACGAGCCGATTTATGATGATAAGCACCAGCTGTATCTCCAAAATCCGGCTAACATAAAAACCGATATACAGTACGACCCTAAAACCGGTAATTACGATGTAACTCAAAAAATGGGAAAACTCGATTACCGTCCGGATACCTACATCGACGCGCAGGATTATCAGGATTATATTTACAAAAAAGCAACTCACGATTACTGGCGTACAAAAATTGCAGCCGACGATATGAACAAGCCGCGTAAAGGTATTGTTCCGAAACTTCAGGTGAATAGCGAATTGTTCGACAGGATTTTTGGCGGTAACACTGTTGACATCCGCCCGACAGGAACTGCGGAATTAATTTTTGGTTTGAATCGGAATAAAACTTTAAATCCTGCCATTCCTCAAAAACAACAGAAGGTAACCAATTTCGATTTTAACATGCGTATCCAATTAAATTTAATTGGAAAGATTGGAGATAAATTAAAAATTACAACAAGCTATAACACGGAGGCTTCTTTTGATTGGGAAAATCAAATCAAATTAGATTACACCGGTTACGAAGATGAAATCATTAAAAAAATTGAAGCTGGTAACGTTTCATTGCCGCTTAACAGTTCTTTGATTACTGGTAGTCAGAGTTTATTCGGGATTAAAACGCAATTACAGTTCGGGCGATTAACAGCAACAACTATTTTATCGCAGCAGCGCGGTAAAAAACAGGAAGTAAATATTCAGGGTGGCGCACAAACACAACAGTTCGCTGTAAACGGTGATAATTACGAGGCCAACAAACACTTTTTCTTATCACATTATTTCCGCGATAATTACAATACCTGGATGGGAACTTTACCTGTTGTAAGTACCCCTATTGTAATTACCAAAGTAGAAGTGTATCTCTTAAATCAAACAGGTAACACCGAACAAACCCGTAACGTAATCGCCTTTGAAGATTTGGGAGAAGATAGCACTCACGTGCATCCTTCCTTTAAACCAAGCAGCGGTTGTATTACTAACCCTCTCTATCAAATTCAGGATAGTGCAGATGTTATTCCTCATAACGGCGCGAATAGTTTATACTCGATTATTTCGAATACAGCAACAGGTATTTTAAAAGACCGTTTGATTTCTTCAGCTTCGTCTGCTTTATCAAGTTCAACGCTGGTTGCAAACAGTTGTAATGGTGTTTCGGGACAATATATGATTCAATCACGCGATTTCGATTTGATTGGTAACGCGAGAAAATTAAACTCTACTGAATATACATTAAACAACCGCTTAGGTTTTATTTCCCTTAACCAAACACTTAACAACGATCAGGCGCTCGCGGTTACCTTCCAGTTTACTTACAACGGTAAAACTTATCAGGTGGGTGAGTTCAGTGATCAGTTACCGGATAACACAAAAGCAATCTTCGCTAAATTATTGAAGGGGGTAAACGTAAACGTAAAATATCCGACCTGGGATTTAATGATGAAGAACGTTTATTCGCTTGGTGCTTACAACCTCAACCAGCAGGATTTTCAATTAAATGTTTATTACAATAACATTGAAACCGGCGTTGATATTCCCTACATTCCTTATGGCGCAATTAACGGAACACAATTAATCCGCGTTTTGGAATGCGATAAATTAAGTGTAAATGGTGATCGTTTTTCGGATGGTGTATTTGATTTTTTACCCGGTTACACCATTAATCCTGCTAACGGAAGAATTTATTTTACAACCATCGAGCCTTTTGGCACAACTTTAAAAAATAAGTTTGATCAGTCGAACGATTTCCCGACAGCAAATAAATATTTATTCCAGGAACTTTATGATTCAACAAGAGTTTCGGCACAACAGCTGCAGGAAAAAAACCGTTATAAAATAAAAGGTTCTTACAAATCTTCTTCCGGTTCTGAAATTTCACTTAATGCACTTAACATTCCTCAGGGCGCGGTTGTTGTAACCGCTAACGGTGTACGTCTGACCGAAAACACAGATTATACTGTTGATTATACTTTAGGCCGTGTTAAAATTATTAACGAAAGTATTTTAAACAGCGGTGCGCAAATTAAAGTTTCAGTTGAAAGCAATTCGCTCTTCAATGTGCAACAAAAAAGTTTAATGGGCACGCGTTTAGATTTTAAAGTGAACCGCGATTTAACTTTAGGCGGAAGTTTCCTGCGGTTTTCTGAAAAACCGGTTACACAAAAAGTAAGTGCCGGTGATGAGCCAGTTTCAAATATTATCTACGGCCTCGATTACAATTACAAAACCGAAGTTCCTTTTTTAACCCGCGTTATCGACCGCATCCCTCTCATCAATACAAAAGAGATGAGCAGTATTACTACACAGGGTGAATACGCTCAGTTAATTCCGGGCAATGCTGCAGCCATTGGTAAAAAAGGTAATTCGTACATCGATGATTTTGAAGGAAGTATTTCTTTAATTGATATTCGTAGTCCGCAATCCTGGATACTCGCCAGTATCCCGCAAGGACAGCCATCCATTTTCCCTGAAGCTTCGAAAAACGATGATATTGATATAGGTAAAAACCGCGCAAGGTTTAACTGGTACACGATTGACCCTTCGTTAACAAGAAACCAAAACGGAACCACGCCAAGCAACTATAATAAAAATGTTTACTCAAATAACCTATACCGTCAGGTTTTAGAAACAGAATTGTTCCCCGGCAAAACACCACCTAACGGTCAGCCCGTTGTGCTTCCTGTGTTAGATTTAGGTTTTTATCCTGCAGAGCGTGGTCCTTATAACCTGGACGTTGCTCCTACTGCCGGCATAAGCGCGGGTACTGATGGTTCAACCGGAAAACTGAATAATCCAATTAGCCGCTGGGGCGGTATGATGCGCCGCTTAGAGACTAACGATTTTCAGGCGGCTAACATCGAATACATTCAGTTCTGGTTAATGGATCCGTTTAATGAAGATTATAACTCAGATACGCATGCTGACATGGACAAAGACAATACGCCTGCCGGTGATTTATACATAAACTTAGGAAACGTTTCGGAAGATGTTTTGAAAGACGGCCATATGGCTTATGAAAACGGAATTCCGGGCGTGTCTGCTAATACCTCCAATTTACCTGTAGTGCCAACTAATATTGGTGTTTGTCCTACCCTGCCTCCAATCACCAATTCATTTTCTACAGATGAGGAAGACCGCGTGAAACAAGACGTTGGTTACGATGGCATGGATAATGCCGCTGAAATTGATAAGTTTGGTGCAGCGCTTGCCGCTATTCAGACCTTAAGCGGATTTAATTCAGGCGCAGAGCTGAATCAAAAGTTTTTGTCCGATCCTTCGTCTGACGATTACAATTTTTTCCGTGACGATGATTACGACTCACAAAACAAATTTACTTTAGACCGCTACAGGTTTTATAACAACTCGGAAGGCAATACACCAACACAAAAACAATATGAGACTCAGAACAGCGGAGGTTATTCTACGGTTGGTTCCAATAATCCAAACATTGAAGATATCAATAAGGATAACACCTTAAGTGAAACAGAAAACTATTATCAGTACAGAATTAAAATTTCGAAACAGGATTTAGACCCGAACAATGTTGGAAACAATTTTATTGTGAACTCCTTTGACGGAACCGGTGATATTGAAGGGATTAAAAAAACAGTGAAGTGGTATCAGTTTAAAATTCCGATTACCCAATTTGAAAATGTTATTGGGGGAATTGAAGGCTTTAACTCGATACGTTTCATGCGCGTGTTTATGAAAGGATTCGATAAGCCTGTTGTGTTACGCATGGCACGTTTAGAAATGGTGAGAAGTGACTGGCGCCGTTACCTGTTTGATTTAACTAAGCCGGGCGAGTATTTAGGAAACGAAGATAACTCTACCTCGTTCGACGTTTCTGCTGTAAGCGTACAGGAAAATGGAGAGAAAGTCCCCGTGAATTATGTCATTCCTCCCGGTATTCAGCAACAGCAAAATATTCAAACCACTAATTTGGTTTTACAAAACGAACAGGCTTTGCAATTACGCACCACCAATTTAAAAGATGGCGACAGCCGCGCTGTTTACAAAAATTTGGATTACGACATGCGTATGTTCAAGAACATTAAGATGTTTGTGCACGGTGAAAAATTAGGTACCGATCCTATCAACGATGGCGACATGACCGTGTTTATCCGTTTAGGTACTGATTATAACAACAATTATTACGAGTACGAGATTCCTTTACAATTAACCCCGGCAGGGTTTTACGATCCTACAAACGAAAATGACAAAGGTGCTGTTTGGCCCGGCGCTAATGAAATAAATATTTCTTTTGATGAATTAACCAGTGCAAAAGAAACCCGAAATACTTTCACGGGGAAAGATTTGGCGCTGACACAAAAACCATATCCTGTTACTTCCGGAAATAATACAATTACAATCGTAGGAAATCCGAATTTAGGCGGTGTGAAAAGTATTATGATTGGTATCCGCAATCCTAAAGACGACGGTGCTCTTCCGCATAGCGTTGAGGTTTGGGTAAACGAATTACGCTTAACAGATTTCAATAACAAAGGCGGATGGGCAACAACAGGACGCGTACAGGCTAAACTGGCAGATTTAGGTCAGGTTTCGTTAGCAGGAACTTATAGTAAACCGTTTTTCGGAAGCGTTGAAAAGAAAATTAATGAGCGAAGCAAAGAAACTACTTTGAATTGGGATTTCACTTCTCAATTCCAGATTGGAAAATTTTTCCCTGCAAAATGGAAAGTTAGTTTGCCGGTTTATTATTCTTATGGCGAAACAAGAATTAAGCCAATGTTTAATCCATATGAGCCGGACGTGGCATTAGATAATTTAAAACCAAATGAATATTTTACGAATGAAGATATTAAAAAATTAAAGTTCAACGCCCTCGATTACACCAAGCGGAAAGGAATCAACTTTACGAATGTGCGCATCGACGGACTAAAACGGCCTAGCGCAAAACCAATGCCCTGGGATATTTCGAACTTCGCGGTTACTTATGCTTATACCGAACAATTCAGGCGTAATGTAAACATACATCACAATATTTTAAAGCAATACCGTGCTAATGTAACTTACGGATTCCAGTTGCAGCCGAAGCCATGGAAGCCATTTAACAAAATGAAAATTTTTGAGAACAAATGGTTCGCGCTTATTAAAGATTTTAATTTACAGCCATTGCCAAGCCGTTTTGGTGTATCGATGGATGTCACCAGAAATTATTCTGAATTACTGAACCGTGACATTACCAGTTTTTATACCAACAGCGACGACCGTACGCTCACACAGTTTAATAAACAATTTTTAGTCACCCGTATTTACGATTTCAGATGGGATTTTTGCAAAGCGCTTAAGTTTGATTATACAGCTAATAACGACGGAAGGATTTTAGAGCCTTATGGTGCAATTGATACAAAAGAAAAGAAAGATACTGTTAAACAAAACATGTTGGGCTTCGGCGTAAACACGCAGTTCCGTCAGCAGTTTAACGTTACTTACTCTGTACCTATTAATAAAATTCCGATTCTTGATTTTGTGAGTTTATCTTACCGTTATGGCGGAACTTATACCTGGCAGCGCCGGCCTTTTGCGGCAAGCGACCGGATTGGGAACACCATTCAGAATACAAACACAAAAAATTATACAACTAATTTTAATATGATTAGTTTATACAATAAAATTCCTTATTTCCGGAAAATAAACACAGGGCAAACTTCAACCGGCGGCAAAAAAGGTGCGGGCAAACCAAAAAACAAAACCAGCAATGACTCAATACCGGAAGAGAGCGTAAAGAACACAAATAACTTTTCTGACATTGGTGAGTTTCTGGCGCGTGGCGTAATGATGATAAAAACTGTAAACTTTGTGGTACAGCAAACCAACGGAACGGGCATGCCAAACTTCATGCCGAAATCTGAATACATGGGAATGGATTGGGGAAATAATTATGCGCCGGGCCTTCCTTTTATTGCAGGTTCTCAGGATGACATAAGGCCTTACGCATTAGATCAGGGATGGTTAACGCTCAACCCAAATCAAACAGCGCCGTATACGCGGAATAAATCTCAAACCATTACTTACCGCACAAGTATAGAACCACATGGCAGTTTAAAAATAGAATTAAACGGAACCCAAAACAAAAGCCATAACGTTACCGAGTTTATGCGATGGGATTCTATTTCCAATACTTATTATTTCCACGAGAGCCCGAATGAAACCGGCAACTTTACCTCAAGTGTATTCTCGCTCCGCAAATCTTTCACCGATAAGGGGAAAGGTGTAGAATCAGATTTATTTAAAGAATTCTTAATTATACGTCAGGATTATGCGCGGAGATTAAGTGAAGAAAATGCCGCACATTCATCCGGTTTACAAACCAACGGATTGGGAATTCCTTATTACGACGGGTATAATCAAACGCAACAAGATGTTTTAATGGGTGCCTTTTACGAAACTTATACAGGAGGGAAAATTAAACGTTACAATACAAAAAATATTTTCCCCGGAATTCCAATGCCAAACTGGACAATTACCTGGGATGGTTTGGGTAAAATTAAATCTTTACAAAAAATATTCCGCTCTATCACTTTACGTCACAGTTATAAATCCAACTATACAATTGGCGGTTATTCGAATAATTTATTATTTATTGATGATGATGAAGGAAGAACCATTTCACGTTCGCCTGTACAAAATCCGGTTATTAACGGCACGGCCGAAAGCGCGAACTTTACACCTTATTATAACGTTTCTTCGGTGGTTATCAGCGAAGGATTCCAGCCTTTAATTAAAGTCGATTTACAGTTTGTGAAACCGGGCTGGCAGGGTAATTTTGAAATTAAACGGGATAAAACTGTTACGCTTAATTTCACCGGGCCACAGATTATTGAGACCAAAGGCCAGGAGTATGTTATTGGTGTGGGTTACCGTTATCCTAAATTAACCATCAAAAAATTAACCATTCAGGGCAAAGCCTTACAGAGTGATTTAAACATTAAAATAGATTTAAGCTATAGGAGAAACGTATCGGTTATAAGAAGGATTGTTGATGAAATAAGTACGCCTACAGGCGGCACCAACATTATTACGTTGCGCTCAGCCATTGATTATCAGTTAACTCAAAACATTAACCTGCGTATTTTCTACGATTGGATCCGCACTACGCCACAAACTTCGGCTTCATTCCCGACCTCCAATACCAACGCCGGGTTTAGTTTGCGTATTAATCTCCAATAAAAATGATTTGTAAATATCAAAAAACTTATACATTTGTAAAAAAACAATTATGAATTTTCCTGCAGATTTAAAATACACAAAAGACCACGAGTGGGTAAAAGTGAACGGTAGCGAGGCTACTATTGGCATTACAGATTTCGCACAAAAAGAATTGGGCGATATTGTTTATGTAGATATTTCTACACTTGGCGAAACAGTAGAAAAAGAAAAAGTTTTCGGAACTGTGGAAGCAGTTAAAACCGTTTCTGACTTATTTATGCCTGTATCAGGAAAAGTTTTGGAAGCAAATAAAGATATTGACTCTGCACCCGAGAGCGTTAACGCAGACCCTTACGGAAAAGGCTGGATTATTAAGGTGAGCATGACAAATCCGAAAGAGGTTGACGGATTATTATCGGCGGATGCTTACAAAAAACTAATCGGTGCTTAATTCCTATTAAACGAATATTAACCGTCCCCAAAAAAGGACGGTTTTTTTATGGTTATTTCTTTCTTAAAAAATCATTCTTACAAACTCGCTGTTTTTTGGGCGCTGGTTATTTTGGGCCTTTGTTCAATGCCGGGTCATTTCATTCCTTCTGTCACCTGGCTCGAATTACTTAGTTTTGATAAATGGGTTCATGCCGGGATTTTCTTTACGTTATTAGGATTACTGCAAATTGCAGTGGTGTCACATGGACAATCAAATAACCTCGCTTATTTTTATTTTGTTGTGTGTGTTTTGTACGGCGGGGCGCTTGAACTTATGCAAGCCACATTATTCAGTGAAAGAAGTGCTGACTGGTACGATGTAATTGCCAATAGTTTTGGGTGCCTTATGGCTTTGTTATTTAAGGCTAAAATTTCGCGCCTGATTTTTAAATAGAGCCCTTGCTTGATTTTTTTACCCGTTTTTTCTGCGCAGGACAACCATCGCATTTGTTTGTTTTACACTCCTGTAAAACAAGTGCAGAAACCAATAATATGGCTATTATAAAAATTCTGTTTTTAAAAAATGCTTTCATTGGCTGTATTTCTATATACCAAAGATATAATTTAGTACTTTAGTATCAATTATCCATGACACTTTTTTTTCATATCGGGCGTTATTTTATGTTATTGTTCAGGGTTTTCAGTAAGCCTGAAAAGTTATCTGTTTACTGGCGACAAATAATTTACGAAATAAACTCTCTCGGTATTGGCTCTTTAAGCATTGTCAGCATTATTTCTGTTTTCATGGGGGGCATTATTACTATTCAGGCTGCGTTTGGGTTTGAAAGCCCATGGATACCATTATACGCGGTTGGATTTACAACCCGTGAATCCATGCTGTTAGAGTTTTGTCCAACCATAGTGAGTTTAATTTTGGCCGGCAAAATCGGTTCTAATATTGCCTCCGAAATCGGTGCTATGCGCATCAGTGAGCAAATTGATGCCTTAGAAATAATGGGCGTTAATTCGGCCAGTTATTTAATATTACCAAAGGTTTTGGCGGCGGTAATTATTAATCCTTTTTTAATTGCAATAAGCATGGTCTTAGCTTTAACGGGCGGTTATCTTATGGGTATTTCTTCCGGTGCGTGTACCTCCTACGAATATATTTTCGGCATTCAGGCATTTTTTGAGCCCTGGAAATTATATTATTCATTCACAAAGGTTATTGTGTTTGCATTTATTATTACTTCAGTAGCATCTTATTTTGGTTATTTTACAACAGGCGGTGCGCTTGAAGTAGGAAAATCAAGTACGCGCGCCGTTGTAATTACCAGTGTTTTGATTTTGATTTTTAACTTAATTCTTACTCAATTGTTTCTGGCCCGTTGATTGAAATAAAAAACATATCAAAAAGTTTTGGCGACCGCAAGATAATTGACGACATTTCATTTACATTTTATCCCGGCAAAACCAATTTGATGATTGGTGAAAGCGGCTGCGGTAAAACAACTGTTTTAAAATTAATGGTTGGATTACATACGGTTGATGAAGGTCAGGTTTTATTTTCCGGGAAAAATTTTCCGGCGCTTGGCCCTAAAGAAAAACAAGAAGTCCGTAAAGAAATCGGCATGCTGTTTCAGGCCGGCGCATTATTTGATTCGCAAACATTAGAAGAAAATGTATGTTTTCCGCTCGACATGTTTACTGATTTAACAAAAGCCGAAAAATTAGACCGCGTTAATTTTTGTCTGGAGCGCGTGAAACTGGAAGGAAGAAATAAACTATACCCTTCCGAATTAAGCGGCGGTATGAAAAAGCGTGCCGCTCTTGCCCGTGCAATCGCTAATAATCCAAAATATCTTTTTTGTGATGAGCCCAACTCCGGGCTCGACCCAAAAACATCCATCGTTATTGATGAGTTGATTCAGGACATAACACGTGAATACAATATCACCACAGTGGTTATTACGCACGATATGAATTCGGTACTCGAGATTGGTGAAAATATCATGTTCATTCATCAAGGGAAAAACTGGTGGACAGGAACTCAAAAAGAAGTTCTGGGCGTGACTAATAAAGAAATGTACGACTTTGTTTTTGCTTCAGAGTTTATGCAGCAGGTGTTTAAAGCCGCTAAATCATAATTTTAATTTCCGCTTTACCTCTTCGGTAATCCTTAATACAGCAGGACAGACCATTGTATTTTTAAATGTGAGGTCCATTATCTGAATTATTTTTTTTCTGTCAGTGTGGGGATACTCCCTGCAGGCATTGGGGCGGTCGTTGTAAATGCCACAATAATTTTCGTTGTCTAAAAAAGGGCAAGGCGCTGTTTGCAAAACGTAATCGTTGTCTTCATCAAGCCTTAAATATTTTTCAATAAAATTTCCGGGCTTTAACTTCACTGCTTTCGCTGCGCGTTCAATATCTTTTTGATAAAAGATTGGAGATGTTGTTTTGCAGCAATTACCACAGGTTAAACAATCAATTTTTGAAAAAACCTCTTCGTGTGATTCATGAAAAACTTCATCCAGGTTTTTTGGTTTTCGTAATTTGAGTTTA
>CAZRNW010000073.1:1983-10731 GCA_964601535.1 uncultured Flavobacteriaceae bacterium | reverse complement strand
TGGGAAAACTTTCAGGTAACAATCTCTTTCAGCAAGTGAACGTAAAATATTTTTCTTCACACCAAAATCAATAACAGCCACGCGGTGCTTCGATTTTGCATTTCCTACTTCGTATGCTTTTGTTGTTGAAACTTTAGAAGATAATTCCAAACCTTCCATTTTCGGAACTTTGGCAAGAATCTTTTTTAGCTCATCAACGTTTGTGTTTTCAGAAGAGATAACACAATTCATCGCGCCTTTATCCCTTATATATCTTACAATTGCACGGGTGTCGACATCGCTGATGGAAACAATGCTGTTCTTTTCAAAATATTCCTGTAAGGACATCTGAGCGCGCTTACGGGAAAAACCTTCATTAAATTTTTTACAAATCATTCCCGAAATTTTCACGCTGTCACTTTCTACTTCACTTTCTTCAATTCCATAATTCCCAACATGAACATTGTTCATAATGATGATTTGCCCGTAATATGAGGGATCGGTATAAATTTCCTGATAGCCGGTCATACCGGTATTAAAACAGATTTCTCCGGTAGTGGTGCCGATTTTTCCGGCGGCTTTTCCTTCAAAAACCTTTCCGTCTTCCAATAAAAGTATCGCTTTTTGTTTTGGCTGGTATTTCAGTTGCATTTTTTTAGAACTATAATTCTAAAATGTAAAGGTCGGTAAAAAAACGAGGCGGCAAAAGGATGTTAATAGGTTTTTAAAAACTCCTATCGGATACCAATTTTTGTGTCCTTTTTCTTTGGCTTAAACAAAGCTTTCAGCTTATACTCAAAGCCCTGAGTCGGGCTCTGGGCGGGCGATTGCGCCAGATTACCGAAACTGTTAATGAAGAAAAACGCGGGTAATCCCTTAAGATTGTATTTATGATAGGAGGCATCCTCAAAACCCTTCCCATCATGCAAAATAGTCCAGGTATATTTCGGATTCTGCCTAAGGTAATTCTTAAATACATTTACGCTATCGTCGGTACAAATGCTCACAAAAGCCACTTTATCTGCATACTTTTTAACAAGTTCGGCGATTTTAGGCATCTCCTTCATGCTTTCGATATTTTTGGTTGAGAAAAAGTTCAGATAAATATAACGCTTAGCAAAATCCGCTTTACTTACTCTTTTTCCAGTTCTGTCAATTCCCCAAAATTCGGGCGCAGTAGAACCAACACTCATTTTATTCATGATTTGTAAAATATTTCCGGCAATTTTTTTGAGCTCAGGAATCCGCGTTGATTCATAAAATTGCTCAACAATTGCATGCACCTGCTCTTTGTCGTAAATCGGACTGTAATAAAAATCCCATAGACTTTTAATAATAACCAGCTCACACAAAGTATCGTTCGCCATTAATGCATCTTTTTTTACAAAAGCTTTTAAATTGGCATATTGTCCGGTTGTATTGATGAGATGATGGATGTTTTCATTGGCTTTTCCGCCGGAATAACCTTCCAGATATCCTTTAAAAAAGGCATTGAAAAAAGACATGTAATCGAATTGATTGTACTGAACAGGTTTATTGGCAATGAAAGTTGAAGAAAGATAGGTTTTATTGCGGGAAGCACTTGAATTGAGTTCAGCTATGGTATACTCTACATAACTTTTAAAATAATTATTCTTGTTCTTTTTGTAGCGCCAGCTGCAGATAAGTTTTAAGGTATCTAATTTTTGGAAAACGCGGGTTTTATTCAGGAATTGGTTCGCGGCATTTTGAAAAACCGTATTGTATACTTTATTAAAATCAATAATGAGGGTGTTCAGCTCAGTTGTATCCCCTGAAATAATTCCTAAATCCACATTCGTTTCAGTTTCTCCCCTGATATCCAAAGTACTGTCCTTAGCAGGAAAAGTAATGGCATAAACGTAATCAGGCTGTATATAAAGTTTGCCGAAAAGATTATCGATTTGCAATTCCACTACTTCGGTTTTACGAATCTGCATTTGCAATTCAAACGAACCGTCATCCGCAATGGTATCGAGCGATTCCCACACGCGGGTGTAAGTCACCAAATCGTTGTAAGCTAAAAGATGAATGGCTTTACCCTTATGGGAAACATGAGCCTTGCCTTTTATTTTTACATTCTGACTTAAACTGACAGATGAGCTGATTAAGCCGGCAAAAACAAGTATTTTACAAAACCTTAAGGGCATAAAATTGTATAATGCAAAAATGCAAAAAAGTTACAGCATTAGGCCTATTTGACTTATATTTGATTAAAACAATTTAACAAATGAAAAAAGCCATTTATTCCTTGTTTGCTCTCATCTTTATTTTAGGATGCTCAGAATCAAAAGTTGAGACGGCAGTTCAGACTGATAAAACTGATTCTGCCAAAAAAAATATTCCTGAAAAAATTACATTTCCTTCACTCGACGGACTTACCATCACAGCTAATCTTTATCATTTAAATGATTCGGCGCCCGTTATTGTACTTTGTCACCAGGCAAATTTTTGTAAGGCAGAATATGCAGGCATTGCTAAAACATTAATGGAAAAAGGCTTTAATTGTTTGGCCATCGACCAGCGCTCGGGGCGTGGATTGGTGGAAGAATTTAATGAAACATGGCTTGAAGCCGTGAAACAAAAAAAGCCGACTGATTTTTTGGATGCCGAACAGGATATTGTTGCCGCTGTAAATTTTGCTGCTAAAAAATACGGCAGGAAAATTATTGTTTGGGGAAGCTCCTACTCGTCTACACTTGTGCTATTTATTGCCATGACAAACGATAATGTGAAAGCAGTCATTTCTTTTAGTCCCGGCGATTATTTCATTAAAGAGAAAGGTTCTCTTACTAAAATGCTCGCTACTTTTTCAAAACCGATGTTTGTTACCTCATCAAAAGAAGAATCAAAGGAACTCAGCGCAATGGTTTCTGGAATGAAGATGAACGAAAACCAAATGCAATTCATTCCTGATTCAACAGGCTATCACGGCTCAAGAGCACTTTGGAAAACCAATGAGAATAATGAAGAATACTGGAAAGCGATTGATGGCTTTCTTACAAAAGTAAAATAAACTTATTCGGTTACAGGAACTTCAAAGCCTGTAATTTCTTTAAGCATTTTTACTTTTAAAGGGATTCCGCCTTTTACAGTTTGTGAGATGGTGGCATCGGTTCCGACAGCATAAAAATAATACTGACCGTGGTAAATTTTCTCAATAAGGAAATTACCGTTGTGATCCGCGTCGATGAAAGTATTATAAACACCCACATCAGCTCCCGGGAATTCTGAAGCATTGAATTTTATATAAACCCTCGCAAAAGGAATCGGGGTATCGTGGTGCATGACCTTGCCTTTGATGTTTGACTTACCGCCTAATTGATTTTTTTTGCAACCAAAGAAAGCTAAGGCGCAAACTACGAGTAAAATGTATTTAAAGTTTTTCATACGGAATTTATTTTCTCAAATTTAATGAATTTAATTGAGAAATTGCTTAATGAATCTCCTTAAAACGGGGGTCGTTCATAAGGCTATAATCGTTAAGCGTGGCTAAAAAACTTAACAAATCATTCTTTTCCTGAGCTGTTAAAGGAATACCACCAATTAATTGAGGATCTAAATTAGTAGTTGAGGCAACTCCCGTTTGATAATGATTTAAAACCTGATTTAAAGTAGAAAATCTGCCATCATGCATATAAGGAGCTGAAAAACCCAAATTCCTTAAAGATGGTGTTTTGAATTTGAAAATATCAGTCGGGTCTAAAGTAATCCGCCAGCGGCCGCTGTCCTGATAAGAATTAATTGGCAAACCATTATTTCTGAAAGTATAATCACTGAACAAAGGTTCGTTATGACAGGAAGCACATTTATTTTTGAAAAGTGCATAACCATTATTTTCAGCAGCCGAAAAAGTTTCAGTTCCGTTTTTTACTTTATCATATTTGCTGTTATACGAAACCATCAATCCCATAAACTGCGCAAAGGATTTTAAAAAACGCTGTGATGTTACCACTGTATCGCCATAAGCATTTTTAAATAAATTTTTATACTTCGGAGAAGCAGCAATTCTTGTCAGCGCATTACTCAAACTCAAATTCATCTCAATTGGATTTTGTATCGGACCAATCGGCTGATTCTCTAAATTATTTACACCGCCGTCCCACATAATTTTTGTATGCCAGGTTAAATTAAATAAGGCAGGTGAATTCCGCTTGCCTAATAATCCGTTTACACCATGACTGGTTGCATGACTTGGTCCGTTTGTAAAACCAAACACCTGCATGTGACAAGAGCCGCAGGAAATTGTGGAGTCGACCGAAAGCATTGGTTCATAAAACAAATGCCTTCCTAAAGTAAAAATATCGTAAGTAACAGTATTCCCTGTAAAATCATAAACCGGACTGGGCCATCCTGTGGGAACAACAGGCGCATACAGATTTTCGGTTTCGGTAATGGGGTTAATAATTTCAGGATCTTTTTTACAAGATGCTAAAACAAAAATTAACACTGCTATTTTAAAAATAAATTTCAATCGTTAACAATTGCAGTAACAGAAAACATATCCGAATAATTCGCCGAGAGTTCACCGGCTTTTTTACCCATAGAAACAGTATTGTAATTGGCCATGTCAATAGTTGTTGGGGTTTTAAACCACTCTAATACATCAGCCTTCATATAAACTTTTGGAACTTTGTCACTAACTACTTGTATCATGTTAGTTCCGAAAGAAGGATTTGATTTAACAATGGCCGACCATTGTCCGAAAAACCCACCAATATGATAAAGAAAAATACCACCGGGTGCGCGGCTACATTGCCCTTCCATCTTTGCAAATATGTATCCTTGCGACCAATCCCAGAACATATCGTTTAAAGGATCTAAGGCTCCTGTTTGCGCACCGCTGCAATTTCGGGTACTATCAACACCAATAGTAAATTCGATACTGATATAATTTCCTAATGGAACATTTGGAATAGTAAAATTCCAACTACCGGAATCACTTTGCGAGAAAAGTCTGTAGCTTTCAGGTTCTACAAATTCAAAACCGTCATCGCGTTTCAATTTTATGTTACTGATATAATACCTAAAGACACTAACCGAAAAGGTATCAAGGTTTTCGTTCACATATGTTTGAGTTCCTAAAGCAAGTGGTGCAGTACCAACAACATTAACTATTCTGAAATTGACACTGTTTGTCTGAACAATGCCTCCGCTTTCAGGTTTTGGGTCCGAAGTTACAGGGTCTTTTTTGCAGGACCAGAGAAAAACAAGCGGTAAGAAAAGAAGAATAAACTTTCTCATCTACCAAAGCTACTACAAAAGAGAAAGCATTCAAAATGTTAAATGCACTAAGATTGAAATCCTATTTTACAGGGTCGTAGCCTTGTCCGCCCCATGGATGACAAGTAATTATCCGCTTAAAGCCTAACCAGGTGCCTTTAAAAATACCGTATTTGTTAATGGCATCAATGCTGTATTGAGAGCAAGTTGGTGTGTAGCGGCAGGAATTAGGAAGTAAAGGGGCTATACTTACCTGATAAAATTTAATGAAGAATACGGGAATTATTTTAAGACCGGCTTTCATTTAACATTCAGTGTTAAAAACGATTTTCCATTGATAAAACCTTCCATTTTATCACCGATTTTAACTTGCCCGACTCCTTCAGGCGTTCCTGTATAAATCAAATCACCGGTTTTAAGTGTGACGAATTGTGAAACATAAGAAATCACTTTGTCAAAACTAAAAATCAAATCTTTCGAATTTCCTTTTTGACGGCTTTCTCCGTTAATTTTTAATTCGAAGCTGATATTATTCAGGTCGCCCAGCGATTCTTTTTTTACAAAATCTCCTATTGGAGCCGCGTTATCGAAAGCTTTGGCTTTTTCCCAGGGCAAGCCTTTTTCTTTGCATTTCGCCTGTATATCACGTGCTGTAAAATCAATTCCCAAACCAATTTCATCGTAATATTTATGCGCAAACTGCTCTTCGATGTGCTTACCTGCCTTCGAAATTTTAAGAACCAGTTCAATTTCGTGATGCACATCTTTACTGAATTCAGGAATATAAAAATCACCTTCCTTTAATAAGGATGTATCCGGTTTCATGAAATAAACGGGTTCAGTGGGAACATCACTTTTCATTTCCTTAGCGTGTTCGGCGTAATTACGGCCAATGCAGATGATTTTCATGATGTAAAGGTATAATTTTTGCGATTACGGATTTAAACAAAAGGTATAAATTCCTGAACAATTGAATAATTGAACAGTAGAACATTTGAACAATCGAATTACAAGCAGACATTCGCAATTCAGTTATTCAAATGTTCAAATATTCCACTGTTCCTCCCCGCTAAGGGGAGCAAAATTTCGTTCAGATTAACTATATTTACACATGTTTAGCATCGACCCATCGAAACGGTTTACATTAGAGGATGTAAACACCATTCTTACAAAAAACGAAAAATTACAGCTTTCTGAAACGGCTAAAAAAAACATTACAGACTGCCGTAATTATTTAGATAAAAAAGTAAAATCCCATCCTGAACCTATTTACGGCATTAATACCGGTTTCGGCGCTTTGTGTAATGTTGAAATTGCAGAAAGTGATTTAGAAAAATTACAGGAAAATCTGGTAATGAGTCACGCCTGCGGAATGGGTGAAGAAGTTCCTCAATCCGTTGTTAAACTCATGCTGCTTTTAAAAATTCAGGCACTGAGTTACGGAAAAAGCGGAGTGCAATTGGTAACCGTTGAACGCTTAGTTGATTTTTATAATAATGATGTTCTTCCGGTTGTTTATCAGTTAGGTTCTTTAGGCGCCTCGGGTGATTTAGCTCCTCTTGCACATTTATCTTTACCCTTATTGGGAAAAGGCGAAGTGAATTATCAAAACAAAAAACAAAACGCCGCCGATGTATTAAAAACACTAAAACTCGAACCAGTAAAATTAAAATCGAAAGAAGGTTTAGCTCTATTGAACGGCACCCAATTCATGAGCGCTTACGGTGTTTCTATTTTATTGAGAACTGAAAAATTAAATAAGAACGCAGATTTAATAGGCGCTATGTCGTTAGACGCATTCGATGGACGCATCGATCCGTTTAAAGATCATATTCATACTATTCGTCCGCACGCGGGACAATTACAAACCGCCAAAACATTCCGTACAATTTTAGAAGGCAGCGAAATTTTAGCGCAAACTAAAAAACAAGTGCAGGATCCCTACTCTTTCCGTTGTATTCCGCAAGTGCATGGTGCGACAAAAGATACTGCTGCATATGTGAAATCTGTTTTTGAGACTGAAATAAATTCGGTAACTGATAATCCAACCATTTTTCCGGAGCATGATGAAATAATTTCGGGAGGAAATTTTCACGGGCAGCCTTTGGCATTAGCTTTAGATTTTTTATGTATTGCGATTGCGGAATTAGGAAGCATTTCGGAACGCCGAACATATCAGCTAATTGCAGGTTTAAGAAATTTACCTTCTTTTTTAATTGCAAAACCGGGCTTAGATTCAGGATTTATGATTCCGCAATACACTGCAGCTTCAATTGTGAGTCAGAATAAACAATTGTGCACACCTGCAAGTGCTGATAGTATCGTTTCTTCAAACGGACAAGAAGACCATGTAAGTATGGGAGCCAATGCCGCAACCAAATGTTTTAAAGTTTTAGAAAATACCGAGCGTGTTTTAGCAATAGAATTAATGAACTCAGCACAAGCTTTAGAATTCAGGAGACCATTAAAATCCTCAAAAACAATTGAGAATTTGCATGCTTCCTTCCGCAAAAAAGTAAATTTTGCCGAACACGATAAAATCATGTACAAAGAATTAGACGCCGCACTTCATTTCCTATTAGAAAATTAAATGAAATTAAAGTTCCTCATATTCCTTTTCACATTATCCATCTTCCATCTTCCATCTTCCATTTTCGCTTGTCAGTGTCCCATTACCAAACTCTCTCTCGAAGAATGCGATAAATACGGTATTATTTTCAGAGGCAGGATCATAAAAGATACTTTGTTTGAATTAAAAAAAGGAGAAGTGGTTTTTGAGATTTCAGAGTTATACAAAGGCATTATTCAGTCGCAATTCAAAGTTCTGTTCGACAGCGGCGATGACTGCGCTCAGGTTTTTAATGTTGGTGAAGAATGGATTATTTACACGTCTTACAAACAAGCCAACAATGCCCAAATGGACTGGTGCAGCCGTAGCCGGAAGTATTTCAAAAATGAGAAACTGGATTTTTACACCGTTACTTACGGAAACGATTACGATACAGAATTAAAATTCCTGCGTGAAAAACTGGGTTTGCATAAACCTTTAAAAGCCGCTGAAATAAAACCCGATTGGGCCGGCAATCAATTACCTACTCAGGCCGAGTTTATTATTTATTTATTAATTTCGATAGCAGGTGTTGTGGGATTTATATTTTTAGTAAAAAGATTTTTAAAATAATGGAAAAAACAACCGAAGCAGATTCGTATTACAATAACCTAGAAAACATGAGTGTTAGTGATTTACTGCGCAACATGAACAAGGAAGATAAAACTGTTCCTGACGCGATAGAGAAAGTAATTCCTAAAATTGAAGTGCTCGTTAATGTGATTGTGGAGAAAATGAAAAATGGCGGACGCTTATTTTATTTAGGCGCAGGCACCAGCGGAAGATTGGGCATTGTGGATGCTTCTGAATGTCCGCCTACTTATGGTATAGAGCACGGAAAAGTAATTGGATTAATTGCAGGCGGTGATGCAGCGATTAGAAAAGCAGTTGAATTTGCAGAAGACGATTTAAACCAGGGC
>CAZRNW010000073.1:0-1973 GCA_964601535.1 uncultured Flavobacteriaceae bacterium | reverse complement strand
AAAGTAAGCGGTAATGATGTTGTGATTGGAATTGCAGCTTCAGGTTCTACGCCTTATGTGGTTGGCGCATTAGAACATTGCAATAAAAATAATATTATAACGGGCTGCATAACTTGTAATGCAGGAAGCAATGTAGCTAAAGCTGCTAAATACCCGATTGAAGTTGTAGTTGGTCCGGAGTTCGTCACCGGCTCTACCCGCATGAAATCAGGCACCGCACAAAAATTGGTGCTGAATATGATTTCCACTTCAGTCATGATAAAACTCGGGCGCGTGAAAGGAAATAAAATGGTGGACATGCAACTCAGCAATAACAAACTGGTTGACCGCGGCACAAAAATGCTGATGAAGAATACCGGGATTGAAGATTATGAAACCGCGAAAGAGCTTTTATTGAAATTTGGGAGTGTGCGGAAGGCGACGGAGAATTTCAAAAAATAACAAAACAAAAAACCCCGAAATTTCTTCCGGGGTTTTTTATAAGAACTAAATATTATTAGCCTTTTTTCTCTTCAGTTTTCTTTTCTTCAGCTTTTTTCTCGCCGCTGCAAGCTTTTGCACCGTCTTTTTTGCAACATTTGCTTTCTTTTTTGCAACACTCTTTTTTCTTGTCTTTATCTTTGTCATCACCTAAAGTGCTTGCAGATAAACCTCCAACCAATCCGGTTAAAGCTAACATTAATACTAATTTTTTCATTTTTATGGGTTTTTAAGTTTTTTCGTATCACAAATATAAGCTTTTCTTTAAGCCTTTAAAACCCTAGTTTTGTCCATATTGTTAAAATATTGCAAAGTTTTTGTGCATTTATTAGGCCCCGGCGTCTTATTTGTAAATGATGAGTATCACTAAATACCTGCTTTTAGCCCTTTTAACCAATGTTATTTACAGCAATGCACAAAAACCATTTATCATTAGCGGAACCATCACCAATAAACAAAATAAAGCCGTTGAAGGTGCCTTTGTTCAGGTTTTAAATTCGAATTACAATGCTTTGAGCGATGTAAAAGGTGCTTTTAAAATCACTATTCCCCATAAACAACACCTCTCTATTTTATTCAAACATGCTTCTTATATCAGTAAAATAAGGGAAATTGATGTAAACGACAGCACCGATAACGTTCAGGTTTCTGTTACCTTAACTTTTAAAGAAATAAGTCTGGATTCAGTAACCATTAAAGCAGTTCAAAAACCGGATACCATCGCCTTCTCAGGTAAATACAGCATTTACGATTTTGATTTTTATGAGGACAAATATATTTTACTCACCGCCGCGAATAAATTAGATAAAGCCGAAATAAAACTGGCTGATGAGAATGGGAAAATTCTCAGCACCACAAAAATTCCTGCCGAAGCAGGCTTTGCTAAGGAATTATTTCACGATTATATGGGCTATACGAATGTAATTTGCGAAAATGCGATTTACAGAATTATCGTTTATAACAATGCCTTCATCATTTTTTCATTAAACGCTAAAGATTTTAATTCGTTTGTGAAACCAATTATTGATACGGTTAATAATAAACTGATTTTTTCAGATTACTGGAAGGAATATCCCTCTTTTAATTATTACAGCTATAACCAAAGCGACAAAACAAAAAACACACTCATTTCAATTACTAATCAGGATTTGATGAGCATTTACAACATGGAGTATTATTACCTGAAACCACGTGACAAACTGGAAGCAAGGGTCATTGCAGACGAATATAAAATTGATAAGAAAGTGGCGGCCGCCTTAATGACCGGATTTACCAAAAGTTTATTTTACGACCCGCTTTATGCGCCGCTTTTTATTTTAAAAGATACTATTTGTGTGTTCGACCATTATAAGGATGCTTTATTTCATTTCGATAAACACGGAAAGAAACTGGATTCAATTGCCATCAGTTATAATCACCCAAAAAACTGGCGCGAATGGAAACATTTAATGCTGAAAGATGAGATTGAAAACACCATGTACGCCGTTTACGCA
>CAZRNW010000072.1:10239-10758 GCA_964601535.1 uncultured Flavobacteriaceae bacterium | reverse complement strand
AAATAGTCCCCTATTTTATTGTAAAATGATACTGAAAGAGCAGATAATTGAGCTGATTAATGAAAAAATAAATGGAACTCATTTGTTTTTAATTGATGTCAAGGTTTTGCCGGGAAATAAGATTGAAGTGTTCATTGACGGTGATAATGGTTTAGGAATTAGTGATTGTGTTGATTTGAGCAGACACATTGAAAAGAGTTTAGACCGTGAAGTTGAAGATTTTTCTTTAGAGGTGAGTTCGCCCGGCGCAACATTACCTTTAAAATTAAGCCGCCAGTACATAAAACACATTGGCCGCGATTTGGAACTGAAAATGAATGATGGCACTTTAATGACAGGCACTTTAATTGAAATAGGAACAAACGGGGATTTAACTTTAGAAACAACAAGCCGCGAACCGAAACCAATTGGAAAAGGAAAAACAAACGTAACAAGAACACATAACATACAATTACAAAACATAAAAGAATCAAAAATCAAATTAAAATTTTAAAAACAAAAGAAATCATGGAAGGCGTA
>CAZRNW010000072.1:0-10229 GCA_964601535.1 uncultured Flavobacteriaceae bacterium | reverse complement strand
TTGAAGATGTGTTCCGTAGCATGTTAATCAAAAGATTCGGATCTGATAAGAATTTCGATATCATTGTAAACCCTGATAAAGGCGATATTGAAATTTGGAAAAACCGTAATATCGTTGACGACGAATTTGCTGAAGACTCGTTTGATTATGATGAAAATAAACATATCAGTTTAACTGAAGCTAAAAAAATTGAACCTGATTTCGAAATTGGTGAAGACGTTTCTGAGCAAGTGAAACTAGATGATTTCGGGCGCCGGGCTGTTTTAGCAATCCGTCAGAACCTCGTTCAAAAAATTCTTGAACTTGAGAAAAGTGAAATTTACAATAAGTACAAAGAACGCGTTGGTGATGTTATCAATGCTGAGGTATATCAGGTTTGGAAAAAAGAAATCATGTTGCTGGATGATGAAGGCAACGAATTGATTTTACCTAAAACCGAGCAAATCCCTTCTGATTTCTTCAAAAAAGGCGACACTGTTAAAGCAGTAGTTTCCAAGGTTGAAATGAAAGGCGGTACTCCTTCGATTGTTGTTTCAAGAACTTCCCCTGCATTCCTTGAGCGTTTATTTGAAATGGAAGTTCCTGAAATTTTTGATGGACTTATCATCATCAAGAAAATCGTCCGCGAACCGGGCGAGCGTGCAAAAGTTGCTGTTGAAAGTTATGACGACAGAATTGATCCTGTAGGAGCTTGTGTTGGTATGAAAGGTTCCCGTATCCACGGTATCGTTCGTGAATTGAAAAATGAAAATATCGACGTTATCAATTATACTGCTAACTCAACACTATTAATTCAGCGTGCATTAAGTCCTGCAAAAGTAACATCCATAAAAATTGATGATGAAACAAAACGTGCAGATGTGTTTTTACGTCCTGACCAAATTTCATTAGCCATCGGAAAAGGCGGTTATAATATTAAATTAGCAGGTAAATTAACCGGCTACGAAATTGATGTTTACCGTGATTCTGATACTGAAGTTGAAAGTGAAGACGTAGACTTAGAAGAATTTGCAGATGAAATTGAACCTGCAATTATTGACGAATTAAAAGCAATAGGTTGCGATACTGCTAAATCAGTATTAGAATTAAGTACGGAAGAATTAAAACGCCGTACAGGTTTAGAAGATGAAACAATTGCTGATATCAGAAAAGTTCTTGAATCAGAATTTGATTAAAGAAAAGGTTTGCAGATAGCCTGAAAGCTTTAAAACAGAACACTAAAAAAAGGAGTAATTAAAATATGTCAGACGGAGCAAAACAACTTCGCTTAAGTAAAGTAGCAAAAGAATTCAATCTTTCATTGGGAAAGATTGTGGAATTTCTTGCAACAAAAGGCAAGCCGGTTGATAATAACCCTAACGCAAAAATCGGGGATGAAGAATATGTTTTATTGCAGAAAGAATTTTCGGGTGATAAAAATGCACGCGTTGAGGCTGAACAGGTGTCGCAAAACATCAGTAAAGTAAAACGTGACAGCATTATTATTGATGACGGCAAATCAAAGCAGAAAGCAAAAGCCGAAACTGAAGAAGTCAGGATTAAAGATTTAACGGATACCACTACCGAAAAAGCAAAGAAAGAAAAAGCGCCGGCTAAAAAAGAGGAAGTTGTAAAAACAGAAATTGAAAATTTAGAAGGTCCTAAAGTATTGGGAAAACTGGATCTGAAATCCATTAGTCCGAAAACCAAAACCGATAAAAAATCAAAAGCTGAAGAAACCGAAACCAAGAAAAAAGGCAAGGATAAAAAAACGGATGAACCCGTTGAAGATACAACTGAAGTAACTGAACCGGCAATAGTGGCTGAAGAAGAACAGAAAGAAGATTTCTTAGAAACTAAAGTTACGAAACTGGAAGGTCCGAAAATTCTCGGCAACATTGTATTACCTGTAAAGGAAGAAAAGAAAAAACCTGTTGCATCTTCGGAAGGTATTGGCGATAAAAAGAAACGCAAGCGTATCCGTAAAGGCGGTTTATCTGAAGAAGAAATTAAAAAGGTTGGTAAGGAACAAGCACAGATTGCTAAAGACCGCGCTAAAGAAAAATACGGAGATCCGCGTAAGAAAAGTTCAGGCGGCGGCGGGGTTGCAAAACCACGTCATGAATTAACTGAAGAGGAAATTCAAACACAAATTAAAGAAACACTTGCACGTTTAAGTCAGAAAGGCTCTAAATCTAAAACCTCGAAATACCGCCGTGAAAAACGGGATGAAGTTCGTGAGCGTTTAGATGCCCAGCAGGAATTAGACGAAGCAGAAAAGAAAGTATTGCGTGTTGCTGAATTCGTATCAGCAAATCAGATGGCACAAATGATGAACGTACAGGTAACTCAGATTATCTCGACTTGTATGGCATTAGGTTTATTTGTTTCCATCAATCAGCGTTTAGATGCAGAAACTATTTCAATCGTTGCCGAAGAATTTGGTTACAAAGTAGAATTCGCCTCAGCTGAAGATGTTGAAACCATTAAAGAAGATGAAGCAGATAAACCGGAAGATTTAATTCCGCGCCCTCCTATCGTGACCGTTATGGGACACGTTGACCATGGTAAAACATCTTTGCTTGACTTTATCCGTAAAGCTAACGTTGTAGCCGGTGAAGCGGGCGGTATTACCCAGCATATTGGTGCATACAATGTAAAAATGCAGGACGGAAGATCAATTACTTTTTTAGATACACCGGGTCACGAAGCGTTTACCGCTATGCGTGCACGCGGTGCTAAAGTAACTGACTTAGCTATTATTGTTGTGGCGGCTGACGACAGCATCATGCCTCAAACCAAAGAAGCGATTAATCACGCTCAGGCAGCAAACGTGCCGATGATTTTCGCAATTAATAAAATTGATAAACCGGGTGCAAATCCTGATAAGATACGTGAAGGATTATCGACCATGAATATTCTGGTTGAAGAATGGGGAGGTAAATACCAATGCCAGGAAGTTTCTGCGAAGCAGGGAAAAAATATTGAGTTGCTTTTAGAAAAAGTATTGCTCGAAGCTGAGATGATGGATTTGAAAGCAAATCCTAAACGTCATGCTAACGGAAGTATTATTGAAGCATCGATGGAAGAAGGCCGCGGTTATGTTGCTACTATATTAGTACAGAGCGGAACTTTAAGAATTGGTGATGTAATGTTAGCAGGTTCCTACAGCGGAAAAGTACGCGCGATGTTTAACGAGCGCGGACAAAAAGTTACTGAAGCAGGACCATCACAACCTGTGAAAGTTTTAGGATTAAGCGGTGCGCCTCAAGCAGGTGATAAATTTAACGTGATGGAAGATGAACGCGAAGCACGCGACATTGCCAACAAACGTTTACAATTACAGCGCGAGCAAGGTATCCGCACACACAAACATATTACATTAGATGAAATCGGCCGCCGTTTAGCGATTGGTGATTTCAAGGAATTAAATATCATTGTAAAAGGTGATGTGGATGGTTCGATTGAAGCATTGGCAGATTCATTATTAAAATTATCAACTGAAAAAGTTCAGGTAAATATCATTCACAAGTCAGTTGGTGCCATCAGTGAAAGTGATGTATTATTAGCTTCAGCTTCTAATGCAATTATCATTGGTTTCCAAGTACGTCCTTCAACTAACGCTCGTAAATTAGCGGAGACGGAAGAAATTGATATCCGTTTGTATTCTATTATTTACGATGCAATTAATGAAGTGAAAGCGGCGATGGAAGGTATGTTAGCGCCTGAGTTTGAAGAAAAAATTACATGTAACATCGAAATACGCGAAGTGTTTAACATTACCAAAGTCGGAACAATTGCAGGTTGTTATGTGTTAGACGGAAAAGTTAACCGTAATACGAAAGTGCGTGTTATCCGCGACGGTATTGTAATTCACTCGGGAAGTTTAGGTTCATTGAAACGCTTTAAAGATGATGTGAAAGAAGTAGCTGCAGGTTACGAGTGCGGATTGAACATTGATGGCTTTAACGATATTAAGACCGGAGACATTATCGAAGGTTACGATATGGTTGAAATTAAAGCAAAGCTTTAGAATTACGAAGTACGAATGCAAAATTCGACAATCGTCCTTCGTAATTCTAACTTCGTTTGGGGGATTAGCTCATTTGGCTAGAGCGCTTCGCTGGCAGTGAAGAGGTGATCGGTTCGAATCCGATATTCTCCACAAATAAATCAAAACCCGCTTCGCGGGTTTTATTGTTTATGGCTAAATCAAGCTTGCTTGAATTTAGACGGAAACAATAAAATAATTTTATGAAATAAAATTGTTTTGATTTTGACTCCGGGAGTTTGAGGATCATGAAATAATCCGATATTCTCCACAAATAAATACAAAAAGGCCCCGTTGGGGCTTTTTTCGTTTTCAGGAACTTTGAAATCCTTAATTGAAAAAACAGGCTCCGTTTTAAAATATCATTTGGATTTCCTTACCTAATTTTATCATTTCAGTATTAATGTTTTTAAAAGCCGTTTCTAAACTCTTTTTCAATTCCTCGTCGTGGTTGTAATAAAAAAATTCCAGGCGGTATCTTGTCAGATAAACATTTTTAATTTCATATTTATAACCGTCATTTGCCAGAAAAAAACAAATCGCATTATTGCATATGTATTCTTTACTACTGCCCTTACTGACTTTAAAAGTTCCATTAAATACGATGAAATCCGTATTGGTACGTTTTTCATTTAACTTAAAACCCTTTTGATTACCCCATTGAATTAATTTAAGCGACAAATCACTTTTTGAGAGTCCGTTAATGCTTACCTGTCCTTTCCATATTATTTCACTACTCTCAAATGGTATTACATCCTGATCATATCCAGAACGTTCGGTCACAGAATAAGTACTTGTACTAACACTCTTACTTTTAGGAATTGAATCCTGGGCCCTGCTATCAATAAACAAGACAAATAATGAAAGAGTGAATAGTTTTCTCATGTAAAATAAGCCACCATTAGGATTTATGCTAACCAAATATAATAAAAAGCTGAGAATGACCTAATAGATTATTTCGTACCTTTAATTAAATTTATAAAACATGAAAAATTTCTTTCTTTCAATAATATTCATTTTTGCTCTTTCTGCATTTGCTCAAAACCGCCAAATTACTTTTGAAACCGGTGATCTTGCTTCGGTTTATGCCAAAGCAAAAAAAGAGAACAAATTAATTTTTGTGGATGCTATGACCACCTGGTGCGGACCATGTAAGCATATGGCAAAACATGTTTTTACCAATGATACTGTTGCCGATTATTTCAATGCGAATTTTGTGAATCTAAAACTTGATCAGGAAAAAGGCGAAGGAATTCCATTTGCCACAAAGTATGATGTTAATTGTTTCCCTAACTTAATGTTCCTAGATGCGGATGGAAATGTTGTTCATCGTCAGGCCGGATCGATGCCTACTAAAGATTTTATGGATTTCGCCAAAAAAACTAAAACACCAGAACTCGCTTATGGCGCTTTAAGATCTAAATATGAAAGTTCGCCTTTGAACGAATCGAATGTAGAAAGTTATATTAACCTGTTGATGGGTTGTTGTCAGGATCCTTCTCCTAAAGCCCTCAGTTATATTGCAACGGTGAAAGAAGAAGATTTAATTAAACGAAGCAACTGGATTGTGATGCGGGATTTTGTTTACAATCATGAATCACGTGAAGTAAAATATTTTTTGAAAAATCAGTCTGCTTTTGAAAAACAATATGGAAAAGATACGGTTGAACAAAAATTGCAGCAATTAGGAAAAAGTTATTTTTCAAAATATACCAGGGCCAAAGAATTTGATGAACCGGGTTATGAAAAAGCTAAAAAAGAATTTACAGGATTTAAATGGCCTCACACAGATGCAATTATCTTTGAATCGGATTTAGAAGCTTACTCACGTTTTAATAAAGCCAAGTATTTTGAACTCGCAGCTTCCGGATTTTTAAAATACAATAACAATAACGCCAATGCATTAAACAGCATGGCCTGGGATTTTTACGAGCAGGTGTCTGATAAAACATTACTAAAATCTGCAGCCAACATGGCCAAACGCGCTTGTGAAATAAACAGTAATTATGCTTTTCTGGATACTTACGCGGCAGTTTTATACAGAGCCGGGGAATATAAAGACGCAGAAACAATGGCGAACAAAGCCATTGACAAAGCCAAAGAAGACAAGATGGCTCCGGAAGAATACAAAGAAACTTCTAAACTTCTTGAAAATATAAAAGCGAAGATTAGGAATTAAATCTTCTTTAATCTGATAAAACTCCTTTCAAAGTATTTTAGAGAGGGCATCAGCGCCCTCTGAATTCTTCCGGCATAATATATGCTGTCCAAAATTTCCTGCTGTTTCTCTTCCACTTCACGGTTTTTTATTTCTATTAGCAATTTTTGCTTTCGCGTAATACTTAATATTTTAAATGCATAAATAATGAAACCGAAAACCATTAGTACACCGGCCGACATAATCCCGATTACAATTTTTTGCTTGCGTTGTTTCTCCTCAGCTACTGCCTTCTGTGTTTCAAGCTCGAACTTGTATTCTGTTTTTGCCAGCTCTTCCTTCTTTTCAAATTCATATTGCATCTGATTCTTAATGGCCGCTCTTTGGGTCTGATCATTATTAATACTATCGCGCATTTTTATTTCCAACTTAAACATTTCAATGGCCTCTTTGTACTTATTTTGTTTTTGGAAAACAACTTTTAATGCCTGTGCCGAATTCCTGATACTTTCCGGGAAATCAGAATCCTTCGATATCTCAAAAGCTTTTTTCGCATATGGATAGGCCTCAGCTGCCTTACCGTTTTCCGCTAAAAGATAAGCAATGTTACTTAAGGAATTTATAATCCCGTTTTTATCATCGATTTCTTCCTGAATTTTTAAGCTGACTTTAAAATAAAATAATGATTTAGAAACATCACCCATCTTGTTGTATATGTATCCAATATTATTGTAAGCCAAAGCAACTCCGCTTTTGTTTCCTACTTCTTCTTCCAACCTCAAGCTTTGCTGATAATAAACTAATGCTTTCGATTTTTCTCCCCATGTATCGTATACCCCTGCAATATTATTTAATGCTGTACTTATTCCTTCCTTATATCCGATTTCCTTATTAATCTTTAGTCCTTTTTCATAATGCTCCAGCGCTTTTTTTCTTATGCCTTGCTTTTTGTAGATGGCTCCGATATTATTCAACGATTCGGCTACCCCCCTCTTATCGCCTATTTTTTCCTGTATAAATAAACTCTTCCGGAAATATTCCAGCGATTTAGGAATGTCTCCTTGACTATTGGCTAAGTACCCGATATTATTCAGGGCATAAGCCAGATGTTTCAGATAAATATTTTTATTCAATTCACTCTTTGCAAGATTCTCTTTAGCAATAAACCCAAGTTCATCATTGTACCTCGGCCATACATTATCATCACTTTCTAATTCAATAAGCAAACTTAAAATATTACAGCGCGTTGTATCATGCTTAGCATTTTTTAAAGCAAGCTTCAGCGAATCGGGGTCTTGTGAGTACAAAAACACCGGCAGGAGAAATAATATGATTATGGCTCTTTTCATGCCCTGTTTTGCAATCTGTTTAAATTTTTACCAATATATTTTTCAGAAGGAATAAATGCTCGCTGAATACGTTTCGCATAATGGATACTATCCAGAATTTCCCTTTGCTTTTCTTCAACTTCCTTACTTTTTGTTTCTATTACCAACTTTTGTCTGCGGGTAATATGCAGGGTTTTATAAATATAAAACGCAAAGCCAATCACCAAAATTAATCCCGCTATCACCGACCATATAACAATGCTTTGCTTTCTTTGTTTTTCATCAGCAATAGCTTGTTGTTTTTCTAATTCCTTTTCATGTTCTTTTTTCGCTACAGCTTCCTTTTTCTCGTAGGCATATTGAATTTGTTTCTTTTCTGCAGCTTTTTGAATATTTGCATTATCAATACTGTCGCGCATTTTTATCTCCAGTTCATACATTTCAAAAGCCAACTTATGCTTTCCTTGCTTCTCATAAATAAGTTTCAAAATATTAGCCGGCTTAGTGATGTTATCAGGAAAGCCCAAAGACCTTCCCGCTTCTAAACTTAAGAGGGCATATTTTAATGCATCATTAATTAAACCTTGTTCGAATTTTACGTTTGCAATGTTTGCGCTAGTATAGGCCAAACTGTTTCTATCATCTGACTCCTGCTCAATAACTAAAGCCTGTTCATAATATTTCAATGCTTCATTTAATTCTTTTTTCGCATGGTAAACCATTCCGATATTATTAAAAGCAGTAGAAATACCCCTGCTATCATTCATTAGTTTGTATGTGATTAAGCTTTTTTTGTAGTATTCGGTTGCCTTTAGCAAATTATTTGAACAATCATAGGCGGCACCAATATTGTTAAGTGCTGTAGCTATTCCTTCACGGTCACCTATCTGCTCACAAATTTTTAAACTCCTTTGATAGTACTCCACTCCTTTTGAAATTTCTTTCAGCGCTACATAAATAAGACCCAGATTATTCAGTGCCACCGATACTCCTATTTTATAATTTATCTCCTCACAAATTTTCAAGCTCTTATGGTAAAACTCCAATGCTTTTTGCACATCGCCATAATGATTATAGATAAATCCAATATTATTTAAAGAGGCGGCGGTTCCATTTTTATCGTTTATTCGCTCCTGAATTAGCAAGGCCTTTTGATAATAAATTAAAGCGCTGTCGATATTTCCATACTCATTCGCTAATACGCCCTTATTATTATAACCATATGCCAAATGTTTTAAAAAAACTTTATGAAGAATTCCCGAACTGTTCGAAGCCAGCGCCCTCTCAGCCAGTTTTAACAATTCTGCATTATAAATTGGCCACACCTCCGCATCTTCTTCCATTTCGATAAGCAGCGTTAAAACATTACACCTTACGCTATCGTGTTTGGCATTTTTAAGCGCTAGTTTCAGTGAATCTTTGTTTTGTCCGGCTAAAGTTGTTTGCAAGACAATAACCGCTAAGAGGAATAGGTATTTTAATATTTTGTTCAGATTCACTAATCTAATACTTTTATTATATACTTTCAATAAATACGTGTCTATTTCGCTACATTTACATTATTATCGTACTAAAGCAAAATATTCATAGATATTGTCTGCAAATCCTCAATCAAAAAATTGAAGAATTAAATGCTGCCATAGCGAATGCTACAGATGCCGCCAACAATGAAACCAAAAGCACCGCCGGCGACAAACACGAAACCGCACGCGCCATGATGCAACTGGAGCAGGAAAAATTAGGAAAACAATTAAAAGAATTACAGGAGCAAAAATCAGAACTTGAAAAAACTGATATTTCAAAACCCTCCATTCAAATTGCTAAAGGCACTTTAATACAAAGTGACAAAGGTTTTTTGTTTTTAGGCATTGGTTTAGGGAGAATAGTTGTTGATGGGGAAATTGTTTTTGCAATTTCACCGCAATCTCCCTTGGGAATTAAACTGCTTGGTAAAAAAGAAAATGATGCAGTAGAAATGAATGGGGTGAAATATACTATTCAAAATTTATTTTAATTACCACTTGCTTGCTTCATCTAAAAGAGTAATTTCTCCTTTACTCAGTTTTATATCAACAGATTTCATTAAGGAATCAAGTTGCTGCAAATTAGTTGCGCTTGCAATGGGTGCAGTAACAGATGGGCGATGCAATAACCAAGCTATTGCAACACTTGCGCTAGTGGATGAATGATTAGCCGCCACCTCATCCAGTGATTTCAAAATCCCCAAACCTTTAGGGTTTAAATATTGCTCTACCCTATCACCCCGGATGCTTTTGGATAAATCGGCTTTACTTCTGTATTTACCCGTGAGAAAACCAATAGCTAATGCGAAATAGTTTAGTACCGCAATATTATTTTTCACACACAATGGCTCCAACTCTTTTTCAAAAACTTCACGTTCGCATAAATTGTATAAAGGTTGTAAACTGATATAACGCGGTAATCCGTTTTTTTCGCTTGCATTAAGCGCAGCAGTTAAACGGGCAGGCGAAAAATTAGAAGCGCCCACATAGCGGATCTTCCCCTCCTTAATCAATTGCGCATAAGCTTCGAGAGCTTCTTCAACAGGAACAGATTCATCATCTTTATGCGTTTGATACAAATCAATATAATCTGTTTGCAAACGTTTTAAAGAATCTTCGGCAGCTTTAATTAAATATTTTTTGGTGACATCCGTTTTGCCCTGTCCCATATCCATACCGCCCTTGCTTGC
>CAZRNW010000071.1:0-10797 GCA_964601535.1 uncultured Flavobacteriaceae bacterium | reverse complement strand
AAAAATTAATGACGTGAAAGCACCAATGCCGGGAATGGTATTGAATATTTTAGTGGGGGAAGGTCAGCAAGTAAAAAAAGGCGATTCGCTTTTGGTACTTGAAGCCATGAAGATGGAAAATGTTTTAAAATCACCAACCGACGGCACCATTAAAAAAGTGGTTGCGATTAAAGGAAGCGCGGTTGAAAAAAATCAATTACTAATTACATTTTAAGATGGATAACAAGCGCAGGGATTTTTTAAGAAAAAGTGCTTTGCTTGGTTTAGCAGGAATCACTACCGGATTGGTAGGTGAAGAAAAATTAAATGCACTTGATAATTTATTACACAAATCAAACGATGGCGGAAAATATGCTTTACCTGCTTTACCTTATGCATACAATGCACTAGAACCATTTATCGATGAGCAAACCATGAAATTGCACCATAGCAAACATCATCAGGCTTATGTTGACAAATTAAATAAAGCACTAGAAACTTACACCGGCGATTCAACATGGGAAGGATTATTTTCACAAGCTTCAAAAATTGACGTGGCGATCCGTAATAATGGTGGCGGACATTACAATCATTCGCTTTTCTGGCAATTAATGAAATCAAATCCTAAAGGTGAAGCGAATTTACCAATTGGAAAATTAATGGATGCAATTATTGCTGAGTTCAACACTTTCGATATTTTCAAAAAAGAATTTTCAGAAAAATCTTTGAAAATTTTCGGAAGTGGCTGGTGCTGGTTAATTGAACAAAAAGGAAAATTAAAAATCATTACCACCCCAAATCAGGATAATCCTTTAATGGATTGTGTAGCCGATAAAGGAAAACCTATTCTATGTCTGGATGTTTGGGAACACGCCTATTACTTAAAATACCAAAATAAACGCGCCGATTATATTTCGGCTTGGTGGAATGTTGTAAACTGGCAACAAGCTGAAAATCAATTCATTTCAGAGTAATTTTTTCATAAAACCTCTTCTTTCTATCGATAAAACAACAATTATTAACGTTTAATGGTTAAATATTGTCGTTAAACTGAGGTTTATACGCTCAAAAAAATATACTTTTGCAGCGGATTTAAATCAATATATGAGGTCTTTTCTTAAAATAACATTTCTACTTTTTGTAAGCATAAACGTTTTTGCTCAAAACGAAACACTTAATCTTGGCGGAAGAATTTCTGATGAAAAAAGAATTGCAATGGGTGATGCCATTGTAAGTGTAACACGCGACGGAAAGCAATTCACCTCTTTCCCTACTTCATTAAACGGTTCATACGCTTTGTATTTACCCATGGGTTCAGAGTTTGTTGTAACCGTAAGTAAAGCAGGTTACGCTAAAAAATATTTTACTGTAAGTACTTTAGGTGTTTCTGATGAAGCCGCAAAGAAAAAATTCAATGTGATGGTGGCCGATTTGGAATTGATCGAATATGTTGCAGGCGTTGATTACTCTATGTTCAACCAGCCCATGAACAAATATTATTACAATCCTAAGATTGATAATTTCGAGTTTGATAAAAAATACATGAAGGATATGCTAGCTCAGGTAAACGATTTAAAAATAGCGAAGAAAGAGGCAATCCTCCTTGCAAAATTTAAAGCAGAGCAGGATAAAAAAGATGCTGAGCTTGCAGCAAAAAACAAATTGCGCGAAGAACAATTGGCAGTAGAAAAAGCAAATATCAAAAAACTGGAGGAAGAATTAGCAGCTAATAAAAAAGTTCAGCCGGAAACATTAGTTAACCCCGCAACACTTACTGCACCAAAAGCATTAGCTAAAGATGTTTTGATTACATTGACAAATCCTGATCAAAGGATTCTGAAATTATTAGCTAAATACAAAGTTGGTGTTACCGAGGAGATTATTTATGGCACCAATGTAATTGTTATTCAGCGTGTATTAGTGCGCGACGAAATGGCTTGGGTATACCATAAAAAAATGTTCAATTGGGGTGGCGTTGCCTTTTTCCGCGATGGCCAGCCTATTACCGAAAGCATTTTCGAAAACGAAACAAAAATCAGTTAAGCTTATTGTTTAGTGAGTTCTCTTGTCCCGCCCCTTAAAAAGGCGGGATTTTTTTGCTATTTTTGCTCCCTATGCTAAGAACAGTTACCTGCGGTGAATTAAGAATCGGCGACGTTAATAAAGAAGTAACGCTATGCGGCTGGGTGCAAAAAAGCCGTGACCTTGGCGGTATGACTTTCATTGACTTGCGCGACCGTTATGGTATTACGCAATTAACTTTTAATCCGGAATGGGATAAGGATTTAGCTTCGAAAGCTACAAGCATCGGACGCGAATTTGTTTTACAAGTTAAAGGAACTGTGATTGACCGCTCAAGTAAAAATAAAAACACAGCGACCGGCGATATTGAAATTAAAGTAAAAGAGTTAAATATTTTAAATGCAGCGATTACTCCACCCTTCACCATCGAAGATGAAACTGACGGCGGTGAAGAACTGCGCATGAAATACCGTTACCTGGATTTACGCCGTAACATTGTACGCAAAAATCTGGAACTGCGTCACCGCTTAGCGATTGAAACCAGAAATTATTTAGACAAACAAAATTTCCTTGAAGTAGAAACACCTGTACTTATTAAATCTACTCCCGAAGGCGCTCGCGATTATGTGGTACCGAGCCGCGTTCATCAGGGACAGTTTTATGCTTTGCCGCAAAGTCCGCAAACGTTTAAGCAATTGCTTATGGTAAGTGGTTTCGACCGTTACTATCAGATTGTAAAATGTTTCAGGGATGAAGATTTGCGGGCCGACAGACAACCTGAGTTCACGCAAATCGACTGCGAAATGAGTTTCATTGAGCAGGAAGATATTTTGAATATGTTTGAAGGGTTAACAAAACACTTATTCAAAACTGTAAAAAATATTGATGTTCCCATTTTCCCTCGCATGACTTATGCAGATGCGATGAAAAATTACGGAAACGATAAACCGGATACACGTTTCGAAATGAAATTTGTGGAGTTGAATAATGTTGTGAAAGGAAAAGAATTTAAAGTATTTAATGATGCCGAATTAGTTGTTGGTATTTGCGCGAAAGGTGCGGCAGAATATACACGCAAACAATTAGATGAATTAACCGAATTTGTAAAACGCCCGCAAATTGGTGCTACAGGTTTGGTTTATGCACGCTATAATTCTGACGGAACAATTAAATCGAGTGTAGATAAATTTTACAACGAAGAAGAATTAAAAAAATGGGCTAATGCATTTAATGCACAACCCGGCGACTTAATGTTGCTGCTTGCAGGTGGTGCAGATAAAACCAGAAAAGCTTTAAGCGAATTACGGTTAGAAATGGGCAGCCGTTTAGGTTTGCGCGATAAAAATAAATTTTCTTGTTTGTGGGTTGTTGATTTTCCTTTATTAGAATGGAATGAAGGTGATACCAATTTATTGGAATCATTACGCGGCCGCTGGGTGGCGAAACATCATCCGTTTACTTCTCCAAAACCGGAAGATATTAATTTACTAAGCTCTTCTCCCGGCGATGTAAGAGCGAATGCTTATGATATGGTGATTAACGGTGTTGAAATTGGCGGCGGCAGTATCCGTATTCACGATAAAACATTGCAGGCAAAAATGTTTGAGACTTTAGGTTTCACCAAAGAAGAAGCACAAAATCAATTCGGATTTTTAATGAATGCATTTGAATTCGGTGCACCTCCTCACGGTGGTATTGCTTTTGGGTTCGATCGCTTGTGTTCTTTATTCGGCGGTGCAGATTCTATCCGTGATTTCATCGCTTTCCCAAAAAATAATTCAGCAAAAGATTTAATGATTGAAAGTCCAAGCCCGATTAGCGAAGAGCAATTGAAGGAGTTGGGGATTAAATTTTAATCACAATTCCATTAAAGTAACCGTGACACACTGCGAGAATTTCGCCTCCGATTTTATCTTTAGCTTTTCTGTTTTGCTAAATTCATTAATACTGTTGCGATACTTTTCCTGAACATCAGCAGGAACATTATCAGCTTTTGGAAAATTAAAAAACCAGTAAGCTACTTTACCATCTGCTTCAAAATAAATTTTATTAAAACAATTTTGGGGTTTCTCCCATTTAATGCCCCTTTTTGCCATATAATTAATTAGGTCTTGGTGAAATTTCAGCCATGCTTCATCAAATTTTTTACTTCCATTAAAAACGCCCGCAAATGTTCCGCTGGCGGTCGCATTTAAATAAAGACTATCCAGATGCTTAATTGAAATATTATTTTTCTCCGTTTCCTGAAATGTCATGCACGATTGTGACTTTAAAACCTGAACGGCTAACAAGAAAATTAGCATGTAAATTAGTCTCATCATTCTTTAACAACTTTAATTGTTTTCATCAGCACGCCCTTCTCATCTTTTATCAGAACTGAATAAAAACCTGATGAACATGAACTAATATTAAACTTTCCGTTTTGCGTTATTTTTTCCCTAAGTACTAATTGTCCAACAACATTGTAAATTTCAATAATGCCATTTAATTCTCCGCGCATGCTGATCTCAAACACATCGTTTGTGGGATTCGGGAAAATTATAATTTCATTCTTCTCTGATAAAACATCATTCAAATTTGTTGGCGAACAGACATAATTAAATTTGGTAAGAAAAAAAGTTGGGGCCGTAGCGGTTGTCAGCGAAAATGTGCCCACAACAAAAGGCAGAGAATATGGATTAGTAGTGAATCCTGAAGTAATGTAAGCATTACAATTTTTATCAAGAGCAAGCGCACAATTATTTCCTCCGCTTGATAATGCTGTACCATAAACTATATTTCCATTTTGATCGAACTGTGCAATGAACATAGGTGTTTGGTAGTTAACAGGGCGATTTATAGTATAAGTTCCGAATGTCATAGATGGACCAGTTATTTGACCGATCAGAAGAACATCATTACTATAACTTCTAACAGAATACCCTGTATCAAAGGTACCTGTGCTAATTGCATTGGTGGCCCATAAAGGATTTCCATTGCTATCATACTTAACCAGAAAAGCATCCATTCCGCTTGAATTACTAAGTGTAATACTTCCAAAGGAGATCGGAGGTGTTTGAAAACTTCCGGTCAAATAAATATTCGAATTCTGATCCGTACACAACGAATAACAGGTTTCTGTACCTGCTCCTGCGGCCTTTGTTCCCCAAATCACATTTCCGTTTGTGTCAAATTTTAATAAAAGAATCTCTCCTCCGGGCGTTGTGTTTGTAAGGGTACAAGTACCTATAGTAAATGTAGGGCTATTAAAAGTTCCCGAAACACAAATATCACCGGCAGCATCTATTTCAAGAGATGAGAATTCATCAGCGCCCGTTCCTGTGGGGTTTTTGGCCCAAAGAAGATTTCCATTTGAATCATATTTTGCAATAAAAGCATCATTAATGGCTAATAGGTTGTTTGTATTCGTATTGTTAAGTATGATGCTTCCGAACCATAAAAACAGACTTCCAAAATATCCCCCGACATAAACATTGCCATTGGTATCACAAGAAACCGATGTACCAACCTCACCTTTTCCTCCATTTGCAATATTTGCCCATATAGGATTACCATTAGGATCAAATTTGGCCAGGAACATATCTACATAACCTCCATTGGCAAATGTGAAAGTTCCTATCGACAATGTGGATCCTGCATAAAGCCCTGTAACGATCACATTTCCTCCTGCGTCTGTACAGATCGCGCGGGTTTGATCGTCACCGGTTCCGCCCCAATTCTTAACCCATAATAAATTGCCGTTAGGATCGTATTTAGATATAAAAAAATCATTGCTTGAAGAACCTGCATTAGTTAAAGTATAACTTCCCAAAACAGCTTTCGCATCTGAAAAATAACCTGTAGTAAAGGTATTGCCATTAATGTCAACACATGTTGCGAAACCTTTTGGACCGCCGCCGGAAGGAAAACTACCTGAACTGGATCTTGCCCATGAAAAAGATTGACTTTTTACACCAGGTATAAAGGTGAAAAACAAAATAATAATGAAAACTATTTTATTGCCCGCATTCAACATTATTCTAAATTAAACCAAATAAATCTTAAAGTCAACTTTTATTTGGTTTTGAAGGGGTTATTAATCCTTAACAATCTTCGCTGTTTTTACATACACACCCTTCTCATCTTTTATCATAACTGAATAAACTCCTGATGCATGAGAACTGATGTCAATCTTATTGAATCTCCTGGCGTTTTGGGTAAAAACTAATTTTCCGGTCACATTAAATATTTCAACACTACCTTTAAAATCTTTTGTTGAGTTTATTTCAAATACTCCGTTGTTTGGATTGGGAGAAATTTTCCAATTATCAATAGTGTTTAATTCTTTAATTCCGGTTGAACAAACACCCTTGTAACACGTATTATGGATTGGATTAATATAAATAGTTACTCCATTTACTTTCTGACATAATAAGGAAGGAAAACAAGGACATATTATTGGCACGTCTGCGAGCCCGGGAGACAAAGGACCAAATGAACTTCCTATTCCTTCAATCCAGGTTTCAGGTATTGATGGCCATGAGGTAACATTGCAAGCCAGAGTTAATCTTTTTCTGTATTGGCTATTAATAAGTATGCTATCCTTCATCGTAACTTTTATTCTCCTTGGCGGCATAGAAAAAAAGCTTATAAGCGGTTTTACCTGCAGCGTATCGCCTACATTCAAGTTAAAGCTATACATTAATGCTTCTACTGAATAAGTCGCCGCAATTCCATATATTTTTTTGTTTGGAATGTCTTGTCTGACCAAACCAACAAATTGCAGTGAAGCAGGACTTAAATTTGTATCCGTTGTGGTATAATATTTCTTATAAGTAATGGAATTAAAAACGGAATCGCCTTTAATTAAATGCTTTTCTTTCTCAACCGACCAAACACAATTACTATCCGGAAACTGGAAATAGGTTTGTCCGGCAATCCTTAAGGTGCAAAACAAACAGATTATGTAAATATGAAATCTTTTCATTATTTAAATAAATTTACAAAAAATCATTTTAGTTTCCTAATAATAATTCTTACTCCTTCACAACCTTCGCCGTCTTCAATTGCGTGCCATTCTCATCCTTTATCACCACCAAATAAACGCCGGCTTCCTTTGTGCTGATGTCGATTTTAGTATTTTGTTTAGCGGTTTCTTTAAGAACTAATTTTCCTGTAACATCAAAAATTTCAATAACTCCATTTATTTCATGAGACGAATTCATTTCAAATACACCGGTGTTCGGGTTTGGGGTAACAGAAATTTCAGGATGATTAGCCGAATATTCAGGCACACCAATTGTCGGGTCTTGTACCGGACCAATTTTATCGTTAATCACCCATTGGTTAGGATCAATTGTTACACTGGTTACTGTTCCCAATAAATTTATTTCATAATTCTCCTGTGTGTTCGAGTGCATTACTCTAATGGTTGTATCCGGCAAACTGCTGCGCGATACTTTATATTCCATTGGTGTAATAAATAAAGGTACTGATGTTGGTGTTGATGTGCTTTGTATAGATTGCAAATAAAATTTTCCAGGTGCTGTGTTCCACTTCACATCAAATGTAGGATACCCTTCGCCATAATACCATTGATTAAAAAACTGTGTGAAGTTCATGCTCGTAAATGTTTCTGCATAATTTTTAAAATCAATTACAGAAGCTGTACTGTTTTTATATGCATTTTGAAAACCTCTCAGCATCGGAAACCAAACAGAATCATTATTCACTACAAATTGCAAGGTGCGGATAATTGAACCACCTTTATTATAAGTTAATCTGCTGCTAAAAATTTTTGTGGCGTCCATGGTATCTGCACCGGTTACAAAAACCATTCCGCCGGGCTGACTCATTATATTTGTATGGTCTGCATTTAAGTTAGGAATAAAATTAGCGGCGTCTAAATATTGCGCAGTCAGATGTTCGCTGTAAACCGCAAAGCCTTCATTTATCCAAATATCGCCCCAGCTTTTGCAAGTCACATTATCGCCCCACCATTGATGACCCAACTCATGCGCATCAATATAATAACTAAAAACGCCCATGGTAGTCATGGTTTGATGTTCCATGCCTCCGCCAAGCGGTGTGGTGCAATGACCATATTTCTCCTTATAAAAAGGATACATGCCAAACAAATTACATTGCAGCTCCATTTGCGGAACAATTTTATTTAATGCAGTTAATTGCGTTGCAAAAAACGGACTGGCAAGCGCATTATCGTAAATATAATTTTGAATTAAAATAGAATCACCGCCTAAGTAAATAGGCTTGGCATACAAATTATACTCTTTATATTTTGCGATGGCCACCGAAATTAAATAATACGCGATTGGTGTCTTCGATTTCCACTCGTGACGTTTTTTATTTCCCACAACAACAACATTTTTTAATAAACCATTTGAGCCTACTTTGTTTGTTGAATCCGTTGTAATAAACACCCAGCTGGAATCTATTTTATCGGTTAATATTTGTTTGCAGGGCCACCAATGGTAACCTGCTAAACTTTCACTTAAACTCCAGGTACAAGAGCCGCCCCAGCCAAAAATATTCTGACTGCTATAACCGCTTCCAATCGCCGAGCCGCCAACAGGAGGCGTGCCTTGATAATATATAGTTACATCAACGGTTTGTCCGTTTAATAAAGTGGCCGGGGTTTTAAATTTTACTATACTGTCTTTTCTTACCGCAGTACATAACACCCCATTGATGCGTGCCGAATCAATTATCATTACCTGCGCTAACACACAGCCAAAAGTATCTAAAGCTGCTGCAGTAACAGTTGCAACAGTGCGTACATTGCCACTGATGAATTTTGTATTCCGCTCGCAGTTAAGATTCAAATGAACAAACTTTATGTCGTATGCCTTTTCGTGTGATATCCATGCACTGGGAGATGCAAGTCGTTTATTTAAAGCCATTCTTTTCTGAAACGCTGCCATTTTACTTTGTGCACAGGCATGTGTGTGTTCGGTTTGACTGAATAAAGTAAAGCAGCCTAATAAAGCTGAGAATAATAAAAGTTTTTTCATGTGGTTTTTGTAGAGTGATAAAGATAGAAGATTAGCCCGCAAAAGCTAATGCCGTTTGTGTAAATAATATTACCATTTGTCTAATATTTGGTAGATTTGCCCCTGATTATGTTAAAAAACGATTTAGTACTAAGAGCAGCAAGAGGCGAGAAAACGGAAAGGATTCCCGTTTGGCTGATGCGTCAGGCTGGGAGAATTTTACCGGAATACAGAGCCACAAGAAGCAGAGCAAAGGACTTTATTGACTTTGTAAAAAACCCGGAGCTTGCTTGTGAAGTAACTATTCAGCCCGTTGATATTTTAGGTGTAGATGCTGCTATAATTTTTTCTGATATTCTTGTAATTCCGGAGGCAATGGGATTACCCTATCAAATGATTGAAGCCAAAGGCCCCTGGTTTGAAAAAACAGTTAAATCGAAAAACGATATTGATAAATTACGCGTTGCAGATGAAAATGATTTACGTTACGTAATGGAAGCCTTAAAGCTCACCAAACAAAATTTAAATAACCGCGTACCGCTTATTGGTTTTGCAGGTGCGCCCTGGACAATTTTCGCTTACATGCTGGAAGGAAGCGGCAGCAAAACATTCAGTAAAGCAAAACAATTTTTGTATACCGAACCTCAACTCTCGCATTTGCTTTTGGAAAAAATTACAGAGAGCACCATTAATTATTTAAAAGGACAGGTAAAAAGCGGCGCCGACATGATTCAGTTATTTGATTCGTGGGCAGGAGTTTTGGCACCTGAACAGTTTTATGAATTCTCATTAAAATACATTTCAAAAATTTGCGATGCCATTCAGCCATTGGCGCCTGTAACAGTTTTTGCAAAAGATGCGCATTATGCCGTTGAAGAGATTTCGAAAATAAGTTGCAACACCATTGGCTTAGACTGGACTATTAATCCTTCTCTTGCGCGCCTTCAATCAAAAGGAAAAACATTGCAGGGAAATGCGGACCCGTGTTTACTTTATGCAGATGAAAAAACAATTGTAACAGAAACTAAAAAAATGCTGGATGCATTCGGCACACAAAATTACATTGCAAATTTAGGGCACGGTTTGTATCCTGATATTGATAAAGAAAAAGTAAAGTTTTTTGTTGAGTATATAAAAAATTACAGAGCTTAATAAGTCTCTACAATTTTTTTGCGGAGGGCGATTGTTTTCTCTGAAATTTCTTTAATCGTTTCCAGATCGTAGGTCTTTTTGCTTACTGCATTTGCAAAAGTCACTTTCAAATCATTTAATCCATCGGTTACATATTTTGCATCAGCGCTTACGTTTGATGCTTCCACCATATTAATTAAATGTTTTAAAGATTCGTCTTGTTTCAAAATAGTTTTAATGATGCTCTCCGGCGCTTCGATTTTTTTTGCAATCTCAACTGAAACATACATACCTTCAATCCACGAACCGCATAAAATTAATGCAGATGTTCCCGGACGGTCGTTTTCTTTTAAAAATTCATCCGCTTTACGGAAAGATTGTGCAATGATTTCCAAAGTAGAGTCGCGGTTTTCTTTATAAGCTTCCATTCTGTCCATCATGTGCTGATCGAAAGCTGTACTCACACCCAGATTTTTTGATAAAATATTTACACACTTTAAGAACAACATGCTCTCTTGTGTTTGATCAAAAGCACCGGCCACACTTAAATCTGCGCCGTAAGCTCCTAAATTAAGCGCACGGGAATTTTCTAAAGAATATTTTGAAGCAACATCAGGATTATTAAGATAGCTTGGGTCGTATTCGATTTTTGATTCGCCAATCAATCTTACTATTT
>CAZRNW010000070.1:5331-10840 GCA_964601535.1 uncultured Flavobacteriaceae bacterium | reverse complement strand
ATGATTTTAAAAAATTGATTGGTGATAAAAAAGTCTGTTTGTTGGTAGATGTAACTAATTCAACCGAATCAACAAAGGAAGCCCGCGATTATGCGGCAGTTGAATTTCCGAAATTAATAAAAGCAATTGCCATGTTATCAGATTCGGCTTTAGGGAAAATGCTTGCGAATATGTTTTTCAGAATAAAATCGCAGCCATATCCTGTTAAAATGTTTAATAACGAAGACGAAGCTAAAAAATGGTTAAAACAATATTTATAAATGTCGCCAAAAAATAGAAATAAATTAAGCGAATCATTGGAAAGTATACGTGAGCAGATTTTAAAATTATCTGTATCTGACTATACAAAACGGTTAACAATTTCAGGTGATAACGATGATCTCGATAGTATTTGTATCGCTTTAAACAGCTTGGCAGATGTTCATGAATCAAAAGAAATAAAACGCCGTAAAGATAAACAGAGACTAAACAATATTTTAGAAATACTATTAGATTATTCTGTAATGGATTTTTCCAGGAAAGCTGAAATTGGTCATGAAGGAGACGAGTTTGATGCGCTTGCCGCGGGTCTTAATATGCTTGCCCAGGAATTGGAGTATGCTATTTCTTCGCAAAATAAATTTGCCAAAGAACTAATTAAAGCAAATAGCGATTTAGCTGAAAATAATGAAAAGATTTTCGCAGTGTTTAATAATACGCCTGATGCGATTATGACCACCGACCTAAGTTACCAAATCACGGAATGGAATAAAGCAGCAGAGCAAATGTATGGTTACACAAGAGAAGAAGCTATTGGTAAAAAAGCGGATAAGATAATATTTTCAGAGCCAATTCCGCCGCATACGTTTGAAGAATCCAGGAAGGAAATGAGAACGAAAGGCATTTGGCGGGGAGAATTATGGCAGTCGACCCCAACCAGAGAAAAAATGCTGATATACACTGTTAGTTCTTATTTGCGTAATGCGGATGGTGTACCTATTGGTTTTTTAGGTGTGAACCGTGATATAACAAGAATGCGTAAAACGGAAGAGGATATTTTACATAAAACGGAAGAGCTGAAGAGATCGAACACTGAACTTGAACAGTTTGCTTATGTAGCTTCACATGATTTACAGGAACCGTTACGTATGATAACCAGTTATGTTCAGTTATTAGAGAAACAGTATAAGGATAAATTGGATGAAAACGCGAATGAATTTATAAATTTCGCCGTAGATGGCGCAAGCCGTATGCAGACACTTATTTATAGTCTGCTCGAATATTCAAGGATCAACCGCATTCAGCCTTTTGAATGGACGAACCTTGATGAAACACTTAATGAAGTATTAAAAGACCTCAAGGTTACCATTAAAGAAACAAATGCCAAGATTATATGGGATAATTTACCTATGGTGTTTGCAGATAAAGTATTAATTGGGCAGCTATTTTTTAATTTAATTGCCAATGCAATTAAATTCAGAAGTGCTGATCCGCCCGAAATTGATATTAAATGTGAGAAGAGGGATAACGAATTCATTTTCGCGGTGAAAGATAACGGAATTGGAATAAAGAAAGAATATGCTGATAAGATATTTGTTATTTTTCAGCGGCTCCATTCGAAGGATAAGTATCCCGGTACAGGAATCGGTCTTTCGATATGTAAGAAAATTATAGAAAGGCATGAAGGAAGAATTTGGGTGGAATCTGAAATCGGCAAAGGTTCAACTTTCTTTTTTACGATAAAATCAAATCTGATTAACAGAGTAAAACATAATTGATAATGAATACACGGCTTACAAAATGGGTTAAAAATTTTTCTATAAAGGGAAAATTATATTTTGTCGTAGGCATTATGGCTTTACTTATTGCCGTGGAGTTATTTACACTTTGGTTTGCTGTAAGAACATTATCATCTGTAAGGGCTTATGTTGGCGGTGAAGGCCTTTGGTCGAAAGCACAAAAAGACGCAGGATATTATCTGCAAAAATACGGGCACACGCATGACGAAAAGGACTACGAACAGTTTCTTGAGTTTTTGAAGGTGCCTTTGGGAGATGCTAAAGCAAGAGTGGAGTTGGGTAAGGAGTATCCTGATTTGAAAAAAGCGAGAGATGGATTTATTGAGGGAAAAAATTTTCCTGACGATGTGGATGGAATGATCTGGCTCTTCCGGAATTTTAATGAGATTTCATATATTAATAAAGCTATACAGATATGGGGTGAAGCTGAACCAACAATTATACAATTGATTCCTATAGGTGAGAAATTGCACAGAGAGATAAACTCATCAAAAGTTTCACAGGATGAAATAAACACTATTTTAAAGGAAATAGATCCGATTAATCTAAAATTAACAAAACTCGAGAATGAATTTTCTTACACTTTGGGTGAAGGCTCAAGATGGCTTGAAAATTTAATTCTGAAGGTTCTTTTAATAATCGCTTTAACAGTTGAATTTACCGGATTATTTCTAACGATTTCTGTTAGTATCGCTATTTCAAAAGGAATTAATGAAGTAATGCGGGTTTCAGGCAATATTGCCAAGGGTGATTTTAGCGCACGCGCAAAAATATTTTCGGCCGATGAAATAGGAAAACTGGCCGATTCATTTAATAAAATGCTGGATGATCTGAATCAGAAAATAGCGGAAAGGGATTTAGCGGAAGGAAGTCTAACCAGGCAAAAAGAAACCTTACAGGATTATGCGCTTCGTCTCGAACAATCGAATCGTGATTTGGAACAATTCGCCTATGTAGCATCGCATGATTTACGGGAACCACTGCGTACTATCAGTAGTTATGTTCAGTTGCTTGAGAAAAGGTATAAAGATAAACTAGACAAGGATGCTAATGAATTCATCAATTTCGTAGTAGAAGGAGTTAACAGGATGGATATATTGATTACAGATTTGTTGACCTATTCTCAAATTAATACTCAGGGAAGAACATTTCAGGAAGTGGATTGTTCTCAGGTTTTAAGTACGGTAATAGCATTATCGCAAGATAATATTAGTAAAAACAATGCAAAAATAATTGTGAACCCGTTACCCGTGGTTTATGCCAATAAACAACAACTTACTTTGGTATTTCAAAATCTGATAAATAATGCAATTAAATTTCACGGCAAAACGGCTCCTGAAATTATTGTATCAGCAAAAGAGTTGCCCGGCAGCTGGCAATTTTCTGTAAGTGATAATGGAATTGGAATAGATAAAAAATATTCAAACAGGATTTTTGCCATATTTCAGCGGTTAAATTCCCGCGAAAAATATGAGGGCACAGGTATAGGCTTAACTATTTGTAAAAAAATAGTCGAACAGCATGAAGGCAAAATATGGTTCGAATCTGAATTGGATAAAGGCTCGGTTTTTTCATTCACCATAAAAAAACAACCGGGGTATTAAACAATGGAAGAGAAGATTAACATATTATTGATTGAAGATAATAAAGCAGACGCCAGGCTTATTGAAATTTATTTGCAAGAGTCGTTTGGTGATGAATGTATTCTTCAAACAGCCGAAATGCTAGAGCAGGGACTTAAACTGATGAAAGGAAATAACTTTAGCGTTATACTTGCGGATTTATCATTGCCTGACAGCACAGGTACAGACACTTTTAAGGAAGTGTTTTCTGCTGCTCCTGAAAAACCGATAATTGTACTTACAGGCATGGAAGATGAATCTATTGGAATCAGTACTGTAAAACTCGGAGCACAGGATTTTCTTATCAAGGGTAAACTTAATTCAAAAGTATTAAAGCAATCCATTAACTATAGTATTGAACGCTATAAATTACTTAAAGCACTATCAGAAAATTCGAAAAAACTGGAAGAACGTACCGCAGATTTACTAAGAGAAAAACAAAAGCTCGCTCAGGCCCAGAAACTGGCGCATGTTGGAAGCTGGGAATGGAGTATGAAAGATAGTTCGTTTACCTGCTCAGATGAATTATTCAGGATTCTAGGTGTTAGTCGGGATGAATTAAATATTACCTATCAGGAGTTTTTCAATTTTATTTATCCTGATGACAGAAAACATGTGATTGAAGCCATACAATATTCCATGACCCATCTTCAGGGTTTTGATTTCTTTCATAGGATTATACGACGTGACGGTTCAATAAGGGATATTCATACACGCGGTGAATTATTATTTGATGAAACCAACAAAATTCTGAGAATAGTTGGCACAGAACAGGATATTACAGAAAGAAAGAAAGAAGAGGAATTGGAACAACTCGCAATGGTGGCTATTAAATCTTTTAATGCAGTAACCATTGCAAATAAAGAAGGAAAAATTGAGTGGGTAAATGAAGGATTTACCAAATTATTCGGATACAGGCTTGAGGATGTAAAAGGAACCTATGGACAAGTTTTAAGAAGAGGTGAAAATACAGGACTGTCTCCGGAAACTGATTTTTATAAAGTAATATTATCTGAAAAGAAGCCGTTATCATACGAAAGCAAAAATTATTCGAAAGACGGGAAAGAATATTGGGTGTTAACTTCTTTTACACCAATTCTGGATGACAAAGGAAATGTTGAGAAAATTATTTCGATTGACTCTGATATCAGCAAACAAAAAAAGGCAGAAAAAGATTTGATTCTAGCTAATTCAATTGCCGAGCAATCTATTTATAACGGAAACCTGGCACTTCAGGAATTGCATAAGGCAAAAGCACAGCTCGAGGAATCTTTAAAAGTGAAAGAGCAGTTTTTGGCAAATATGAGTCATGAAATCAGAACGCCGATGAATGCGATTATTGGCTTCACCAATTTACTTTTGAAAACAGATTTAAATAAGGAAAATAAGGAGTACCTGAATGCCATTCATACTTCGGGAGAAAATCTTTTGGTAATTATAAACGATATTCTGGATTTTTCCAAAATAGAGTCAGGAAAAATCACTTTCGAAAGCATACGGTTTAAATTGCATGAAGTTGTTGCCATGCTGGTGAATTTAATGCATCCGAAAGCAATGGAGAAAAACATTAAAATTATTACGGAAATTTCGGATGATATTCCGGAAACGCTTATCGGTGACCCGACCCGTTTAAATCAGATTTTGATAAACTTGGTAAGTAATGCCATAAAATTCACAAATTCCGGAGAAGTAAATATAAGTGTTACAATTTTGAAGCGTGTGAAGGATAAAATTGATTTGAAATTCGGGGTTAAGGATACAGGTATCGGAATTCCGGCCGATAGCCTCTCAAAAATATTTGATAGTTTTACTCAGGCTTCTAACGATACTGCGCGGAAATACGGAGGCACAGGGCTTGGACTTTCAATTACAAAGCAATTGATCGAATTGCAGGGCGGGAAAATTACGGTAAAAAGTAAATTAATGGAAGGTTCGCTGTTCGAATTTAATCTCAGTTTTGATTTGGATTTAAAGACGACCAATAAAAATTCAATAGTATCAAAAACCAATGGTAATAAATTTCCGCTTAAAGATGTAAGAGTATTAGTGGTAGAAGATAATTCATATAATCAAATATTAGTTTCAAAAATTCTTAAGAACTGGCAATGT
>CAZRNW010000070.1:2339-5321 GCA_964601535.1 uncultured Flavobacteriaceae bacterium | reverse complement strand
GTTGACATTGCCGATAGCGGAACAACCGCAATCGAAAAAGTGAAAAATAAAATATTTGATGTTATATTAATGGATATACAGTTGCCCGAGATGGATGGCTACGAAACTACAAGTTATATCCGCAATAACCTTGAGATTCCAAAGTGCAATACACCTATTATTGCAATGACTGCGCACGCCTTTGCTAATGAAGTTGAAAAGTGCCTCAGCCGGAAAATGAATGATTACATTTCGAAGCCATTCGATGAAAACAAACTGTTTCTTAAATTGCTGAATGCCTTAGAACAAAATAAGGTAAAATAAATTATTCAGCTTTCCTTTCCCCGATTCAAATAAGTTCTAATCCCAAACTAAGAGCAAATTCTTAATTCGGGAATTTTCACAAAAATTGATAATCATTAAATGTTTGATTTATAATAATTTATTTTATGGCATGCGCCTTGCAATCTGTTGAATGAATTCACAAACATTCAGCCAATAAAATAAGTTATGCAAAGAGTTACGAAAAAAGGAATAAACGGGAATAAAGTTCAGGTTGCTGAAACCAAAAAGATTGAAGTAAGAAACCTCAAACTTCACGATTATTTAGGTTTAAGGGATTCGATGGTGGAAGCATATAAGAACTGGCACGGCTCGGTTTGGACCGAAGCACATATTGAAAAATTGCTCGACATTTTTCCGGAAGGCCAGATTGTAGTTTTATTTAATGATAAAGTAGTAGGAGTAGCGCTTTCCATAATTGTAAATTACGAATTATACGGCGATGACCATACTTACAAACAAATTACCGGGGATTACAGTTTTAATACACATAGCGCCTCCGGTGATGTTCTTTATGGAATAGAAGTTTTTGTACATCCGGATTACAGGGGATTAAGATTGGCCCGCCGTTTGTACGATGCGCGCAAGGAACTTTGCGAACGGCTTAATCTTAAGTCAATCGTATTTGGAGGGAGAATACCTAATTACGCTTCCCACTCAGCTGAACTTAGTCCGAAGGAATATATTTCTAAAGTAAAATCGAAAGAAGTTCACGATCAGGTCTTGTCCTTTCAGCTAGCCAATGAATTCCATGTGAAAAAATTACTTTCCAATTACATGCCGGGTGATGTTGAGTCGAAAGAACACGCTACACTAATGGAATGGAATAATGTTCTTTATACAAAGCTATCCAAAGACCAAAAGCAAAGAAAAAATTCTGTCCGTATTGGTTTAGTACAATGGAAAATGCGTTCTCTGAATAATTTTGATGCTTTATGTGAACAGATTGAATTTTTTGTGGATACTGTAGCAGGGTATCATTCAGATTTTATTTTGTTTCCTGAAATGTTTATGGCGCCATTAATGGCAGACTTCAATCATCAAACAGAAGCAGAAGCCATCCGCAGCCTTGCCACTTTTACCGAACCGTTACGTGATAAGTTTATCGATTTTGCCATAGCATACAACGTAAATATAATTACCGGCAGTATGCCATTTATTAAAGGCGGACAACTTTATAACGTAGGTTATTTATGCAGAAGAGACGGAACCATAGAAAGATATACAAAAATACATGTGACTCCGAATGAAGTAAGTTCTTGGGGAATTATAGGCGGTAACAAACTCAAAGTGTACGACACTGACGCGGGAAAAATTGGAATACTGGTGTGTTACGACGTGGAATTTCCGGAATTAGCCAGATTATTAGCGCTGGAGGGAATGGAAATATTATTTGTGCCGTTTTTAACCGACACCCAAAATGCATTCACAAGGGTTAAAACCTGTGCGGCAGCACGTGCTGTTGAAAACGAATGTTTTGTTGCTATTGCCGGTGGCGTTGGTAATTTACCAAAAGTTCATAATATGGATATCCAATATGCACAATCGGCAGTATTCACGCCAGCGGATTTTGCTTTTCCAACTAACGGTATTAAAGCAGAGGCAACTGCAAACTCTGAGACTGTTTTGATTGTGGATGTAGAGCTTGAACAGCTCAAAAAACTGCGTTTGCAGGGCAGCGTTCATAATTTGATGGACAGAAGAAGTGACATGTATGAATTAAAGAAGCTTAAACCAAACGGAAGATTAAATACATTAAAAGAACATGCAAGTAATAAATATGTATTTAGTTTTCTTAATCCGGATATATTAAACGATTAGTAACCAATTAAAATAAATATTATGGAAACGATAATTGTACCCACCGATTTTTCTTCTGCAGCACGCAATGCGCTCGATTATGCAGTAGAGTTAGCCAAGTTTTTTGACGCAAGAATTGTTTTGGTAAATGCCTTCCCTGTTTTATCAGGCAACTACGAAATGCCATTTCCCGTTGACTCATTTTCAACCTTACTACAGGAAGCGGAAGAGCAGCTGAAAAATTTAAAAAAAGAAATCCAATTAATTCATGGCGAAGATTTCAATATAGAATACTCTGCAGGCATGGGCGCACCAATTAATGTTATTGAAGAAGGTGTCAAGGAGAACAATGCCGACTTAATCGTAATGGGAATTGTTGGTGAGGCCGGAAATTTAAAAGAGCGGATTATAGGAAGTACAGCTATTGATGTAGCAAGGAAATTAGATACCCCTGTATTTATTATACCACAATCAGTAAAATACAAGCGTATCAGGAAGATTTCTTTTGCCTGTGACCTTGAAAAAACCGAAGAAACAGATTTGGTTTTTGTTGTTAAGTTTTTCAGTAAAGTATTTGACGCGGAACTTGAGATAGTAAATGTAGGTCCGCCTGAAGAAGTCATTACAACCGATAAAGCAGTAACGTATTTGTATCTTGAAGAGAAGCTAAAAAATATAAAACATACTGTTTTTCACATTGATGGTGAAGAAGCAGCGGTTGAACTGGAAAATTATTATAAAACCTACGAGACCGATGTAATTATGTTAAATCCAAAAAAGCATAATTTGTTTTATCATCTGTTTAATCACAGTGTAACTAAAAACCTGGCATTTCATTCAAATTTACCAATACTCTCGATT
>CAZRNW010000070.1:0-2329 GCA_964601535.1 uncultured Flavobacteriaceae bacterium | reverse complement strand
AAAAAATTCTTATCCCTGTCGATTTTTCAGAAATAACGGTTCAGGCGGTTAAGCACGGAGCGGCCATTGCAAAAATTTTCGATGGCGAAATTATTCTGCTGAATGTTCAGAAAAAAGCAGATTTGCTCGACATAATTTTACCGGCTTTAAATGTGGAGGATCCGCAAGCTATCACCGATTTTATAAAAAATAAACTGGAGGCAATTGCGCGTCAGTACCGTAACGAACACTATCTAAAGATTGAGACAAAAGTCTTGTGGGGAACTATTACAGGTAAGATTACTGAGTATGCCGAAGACAATGATGTTGATTTAATTATCATGGGCACTCATGGAAGTGATTCGGCAGGTGATTTTATTTTAGGAAGCAACTCTTATAGGGTGCTCGTTAATTCTGATATTCCGGTGATGACAATAAAAGAAGCCGTGGACCATATCGGGTTTTCGAATATTCTTGTTCCTATAGATTCATCGGAACATTCAAGACAAAAAGTAAACTCTGCAATTAAGGTGGCCGAAAAATTTGGTGCGCGGCTACATGTTTTAGGATTGTTAGGAAAACATGAAGAGAATTACGAATATAAGCTCAAAGTAATTCTTCCTCAGATAAAAAAACTGGCAGGAAAAAAACACGTGATGTGTTCTACAGAAATTGACAGGGCAACTAACCGGGCGGAGAAAACTATTGAGTATGCTAAAAAAATTAACGCCGACTTAATAATTATTATGAGTGATCAAAACGAAGGCCTGTCGAGTTTTATCTTAGGCACTTACGCTCATCAATTAATAAATCATTCACACATTCCCGTTTTAAGTATACAACCTGAGGTTCATCCGGAAAGTATGGAAGAGGCTGTTATGGGGGGATTATGGCAGAAATAGAATCACTAATATTCTCAAAGCGAGAATTGGATTCTCAAAATGACAAAATTTAACAAAAAATAAACAGGAAATTAAAAAAAAAGATTTTTAAATATGTGTAAATCAGATAATTGAGTAGTGTATTAAAAATAACTCTTAAGGCACATGATTTGTAGCTTTAGTGAAGCTGGAGACGTATAATGAATAACACAAATGACATATTTAACCGGAACGACTATCATATAAACAAAGGATTTCACAAGCATGTTAAGGGTCCTTTAAGTTATTTGGTTAAAATAATAGGTATTGATTGCGATTCAAAATCAGACAAGAAAAAAATAAATGTGTGTAAAGAACAATTGATTCACGCGCCTAACGAAAAATTTTCAGGATTTGTGTTTATGTTTTTATTAAGAAAAACAATGAGAAAAAGAATGAGACGAACCGAACTTAAAAGGAGGAGACATGAAGAAGTTGAAGAAGCAGTTTAAAATAATAGTTTTGGAGGACAATGAGTTTTACAATACTATTTTGACCCGCCAATTAAAAAACTATACCAACGAAATGGAACTTGGCAATAATTATAGTTTCGATATTGAGTCGTACACGAATGCAAGCGATTGTTTGCGGAATCTGAAGCCGGATACCGATATTGCTATTGTTGATTACTATTTGGGCGAGAGCAAGAACGCCTTAGACATACTTAAAGCTATTAAGGCAACATGTAATAATTGTAAAGTGATTATCATTTCGCAATTCAAAAATATTAAAACATACTATCAAACACTTAACGAAGGCGCGTATCACTTTATATTTAAAGACCGGAATGCCTTATCGAAAAGTTGTTTTGCAGTTGAAGATATTATTAACCAAAGCCTCAACCCGGGCATTTAATTAATTTTTGCACTGTTTATGCTTAAAAAAATTGGTTCCGAAATACAAATATTAAGCTTCATGTTTGTCATATTTCTTACGGTTGTAATAACCGGAATTCTGGCTTACCGTGGTTTACAAAGCATAGTTAACGATGTGAGTCATTCATCTGAACCTGAAATAAAATTAACGCTGGTAAGGGAAATTGTTTCAGATGTATCAGAGGCCGGGAACAATATCAAATCTTATAATTTAACCCGCAACCCAAAATACCTGGCACCATTCTATAATTCAATTTTAATTGCTGATAAAAACTTTAATGAGTTAAAGAAGCTTACTAAAGGAAATCCGGAACAGTTTAAATTGGTTGAGCAAATGGAAAAATTTGTTGACGAAAAGTATTCGATTTTGAATGAAATGTTGTCGTTATACCCCGACGAAAACATTAAAAATGAATTAGCCAAAATATCAAAAAAAATTGCTGTTGAAACCGAACAATTGAAAGAGCAGCAGGAAATGGCTAATGAGGAAAAAACCGTGACGGAAGAGATTTTCAAACCTGAAAAAAGAAGTTTCTTCCAGCGTTTGTTTGGTAA
>CAZRNW010000069.1:10264-10913 GCA_964601535.1 uncultured Flavobacteriaceae bacterium | reverse complement strand
GAATATCCGTTTAATAAAGCATTCGGATTGTTTTTACAAACCGCAACATTTGGGGCAATTACCAGAGGAGCAGGCGTAAAGTTTACAATCATCGTATCTATAGTCGCGAAACAGCTTCCGTTACCTGTTGTGGTTAAGAAAATCATCACACTGCCTGCAGTTGTATCTGCCGCGCTGGCAATATAAGTTGTATTTAAACTGGTTGTACTCGGTGAGAATGTTCCGGTTCCGCTTGAACTCCATTGTCCGCCTGTGGCAATAGTCACAGAACCTCCAAGTGCAACCGTTGCATTATTAGCACAAACGCTTATATCATTACCTGCGTTCGCTGTTGGTCCTGGGGTAATATTTACCGTCATTTGTGAAGTTATTGGTAAACAAGTTCCGTTATTTCCTGAAGTAACGGTGAGCACCACTGTGCCTGTCGAAATATCAGATGCACTTGGTACATAAGTTCCGGTTAAAGCATTCGGCGAGAAAATTCCTGAACCACTGGTCGTCCAAGTACCAACACCTGTTGTACAAGTTCCGTTTAATGCAACAGAAGGATTATTAGAACAAACTGTTTGGCTGGTACCAGCACTGATAGTAATTGTAGAAGTGTAGATTAAAGTAATAGTATCTGTCACAGCATTACAATTTCCATTGT
>CAZRNW010000069.1:5048-10254 GCA_964601535.1 uncultured Flavobacteriaceae bacterium | reverse complement strand
CAGAGCCTGCAGTGGTATCAGCTGAACTTGAGTTGTAAGTCGGATTCAAAATAGTATTACTTGGCGTGAAAGTTCCGGTGCCTAATGTAGTCCACACAACCGAGCCTGTAGTTGAGGTTGCGTTTAAAGGAGCATTCGGATTGTTTTTACAAACGTATTGTAAATTCGGTCCGCCATTTACCAGAGGAGCAGGACTGATAGTTATTATCATGGTATCGCTAACCGGATTACAGTTTCCGTTCCCTGTTGTAGTATAAATAATTGCAACAGTTCCCGTACTTATATCACCTGAGCTTGGAATGTATTGCGGATTTGAAACCGTATTATTTGGTGTAAATGTTCCGGTACCTGAAGACGACCAGATTCCTCCCGAAGCAACTGTAACAGTTCCGCCCAACGAAACTGTAGCATTGTTGGCACAAACAGATTGGTTTGGACCCGCATTCGCTGTTGGAGCAGGAGTGATAGTTACAGTCATGGTTGCTGTAACGGCTGCACATCCTCCGTTATTCATAGAGGTTAAAGTTAATGTCACAATTCCTGCGGAAACATCAGCTGCACTTGGTACATAGGTTCCTGTTAGAGCGTTTGGAGAAAATACACCCGTTCCGCTTGATGTCCATGTTCCGGAACCTGTAGAAGAAGTTCCATTTAATGAAACTGTATTATTATTTGCACAAACAATTGGCGCAGGTCCTGTGTTTAAAACAGCAGGGGTACTCACCGTTACTGAAATTGTTCCTGCTGGGCCTGGACAACCCGCAACCGTTGCTGTTACGGAATAGGTTCCTGCATCTAATGTTGTAGCGCCGGGAATTGTTGGATTCTGAACGTTTGATGTAAATGAATTTGGTCCTGTCCAGTTATAAGTAGCACCCGCAATTGTACTTGCTGTTAATGTAATTGTGCTACCAATACATAAAGGTGTATTTGCACTTGCTGTAGGGGCATTTGGAGCAGGATTTACAGTCACTGTAGTTAAACCTGCAGGGCTGTTACATCCTCCAACATTAGCAAAAACAGAATATGTACCGGCGGCTAAAGTTGAAGTACTTGGTATAGTTGGATTCTGAACGTTAGACGTAAATGAATTAGGCCCAACCCATGTATAAGTCGCGCCAGGAACTGTACTTGCGGTTAAACTTAAAGTTTGGAAAGCACATATCGGTGCATTATTAGCAGCAGTCGGTGCAGGTGGAATAGGGCTAACTGTAACACTGATGGTAGCGTCCGGTCCTGTACATCCTGATACTGTTACGTTTAAAGTATATACCCCGGTTGCTAAAGTTGTTGCACCTGGTATTGTTGGATTTTGTACTGAAGATGTGAAACTATTGGGTCCGCTCCAGTTATAAGTTGCACCCGCAATGGTGTTTGCACTTAAACTTAATGTAGAGCCTGCACATAACGGTGAGTTCGCAGTGGCAGTAGGAGCGGCCGGAATGGGATTAACAATAACGTTAACAGTTCCGTTTGGTCCTGTACAACCAGCCACAGTTGCATTAACTGTGTAAACTCCTGTAGCTAGTGTTGTAGCTCCCGGTATAGTTGGATTCTGAACATTATCAGTAAAAGTATTTGGTCCGGTCCAGCTATAAGTTGCTCCTGCAATTGCACTAGCGGTTAAATTAATTGTTGAACCCGCACATAAAGGTGAATTACTTCCAGCGGTTGGAGCAGCAGGAGTAGGATTAACTACAACCGTAATTGTTGATGATGCGCTTCCGCAACCCATTACGGAAACTAATACACTATAAGTACCCGCCATAGCAGGAGTAACGGGAGCAAGTGTTGGATTTTGAACAGAAGATGTAAATGAATTCGGACCGCTCCAGCTATAAGTTGCGCCTGATACACTAGCTGAAGTCAAACTTAAAGTTTGTCCGATACAAGATGGATTTGTTGCTGTCACCGAAGGAGAGCCTGGAACGCCATACACTGTTACACTAAATGTACCGTATGGTCCCGGGCAACCGGCAACTGTCGCATTCACTGAGTAAACACCGGTTGCTAAAGTAGAAGCACCAGGGATACTCGGGTTTTGAGTTGTTGATGTAAATGAATTGGGTCCGGTCCAATTATAAGTTGCTCCTGCAATTGCACTAGCGGTTAAATTAATTGTTGAACCTGCACATAAAGTAGCAGTGCCGCCGGCCGTTGGAGCGGCAGGAGAAGGATTAACAGTAACTGATGTTGTTCCTGCAGCACTGTTACATCCTAGAACATTAACTGTAACGGAATAAACACCGGCTGCCAAAGTAGAAGCACTTGGTATGGTAGGATTTTGAGTTGTTGATGTAAATGAGTTTGGACCTGTCCAGTTATAAGTAGCACCAGCAACAGTACCAACGCTTAAACTTATGGTTTGTAATGCACAAATTGGTGAATTGTTGGATGCGGACGGTGTGGCGGGTGTTGGATTAACAGTAACATTAATCGTTGCAACAGGACCAATACATCCGCCAACATTTGCAAATACTGAATAAGTTCCATTGGCCGCTACAGTAACTGCCGCGATTGTTGGGTTTTGAGATGTTGATGTGAAACTGTTCGGTCCGCTCCAGGAATAAGTAGCACCCGGAATTGTATTTGCAGTTAAACTAAGGGTTTGTCCGGCACAAATTGGTGAATTACTGTTAGGTGTTACAACCGGCGCATTGTTTACTGCTACGCTAGTTGTACCAATAGGCCCGGTACAACCTGCAACGGTTACATTCACAGAATATATTCCTGCTGATAAAGTTGTTGCACCGGGTATACTCGGATTCTGAACGTTTGATGTAAATGAATTTGGTCCTGTCCAATTATAAGTAGCTCCGGCAATATTACTTGCGGTTAAATTTATTGTTGAACCTGAACATAAAGGAGAATTACTTCCTGCGGTTGGTGCTGCAGGAGTTGGGTTAACGATTACAGCAACTGTTGATGCAGCGCTTCCGCATCCCATAACTGAAACCAAAACACTATAGGTTCCGGCCATGCCAGCGGTTACAGGAGTTAAGGTTGGATTTTGTATTGAAGAAGTGAAACTGCTTGGACCTGTCCAGCTGTAAGTAGCACCTGCAACTGTTTGCGCATTTAAAAATAATGTTTGACCGAGACAAGAGGGATTTGTTGCACTAACGGTTGGTGAACCAGGTACGCCATAAACTGTAACACTAAATGTTCCTGCAGGTCCCTGACATCCTGAAACAGTTGCAGTCACAGAATACATTCCTGTGGCTAATACCGAAGCACCCGGAATTGTTGGGTTCTGAACGTTTGATGTAAATGAATTAGGCCCCGTCCAATTGTAGGTTGCACCGGCTATATTACTTGCTGTTAAATTAACTGTTGAGCCTGCGCATAAAGTTGAAGTTCCTCCTGCGGTTGGAGCGACAGGAATTGGATTCACAACAACAACTCCTGTTCCGATTGGACTTGTACAACCTGCAACTAAAGCTCTAACGGTGTATGTACCTGCGGCAAGCGTGGTAGCACCGGCAATAGTTGGGTTTTGAAGATTAGAAGTGAACGCATTTGGACCATTCCATGTATAAGTTGCACCTGCAACAGGTGATGCGGTTAAACTTAATGTTTGTCCTGCACACAATGGCGAATTAGAACCAACGGTCGGTGCAGCAGGAATAGGATTTACGGTTACGCTGATTGTAGAATTTGTACCGGTACAACCTGCCACAGTAACATTCACGGAATAAACACCTGTTGCTAAAGTTGTAGCGCCAGGTATAGTTGGATTTTGAACAGAAGATGTAAAACTGTTTGGACCGCTCCAGTTATAAGTCGCACCTGCAATTGCACTCGCAGTCAAACTTAAAGTTGATCCGGCACAAATGGGTGAGTTGGAACCCGGAGTAGGTGAACCCGGAATTGGATTTACGGTTACGGTTGTTAATCCGTTAGGACTTGTACAACCTGCAACAACTGCTCTAACGGTATACACACCTGCGGCTAATGTTGTTGCTCCGGGAATGCTTGGATTTTGAATATTCGCTGTAAAAGAATTCGGACCATTCCATGTATATGTTGCACCTGCGACAGGGGTAGCGGTAAGGTTAATTGTTTGTCCGGCACAAACAGGCGAATTATTACCAGCGGTTGGAGCGGCAGGAATCGGATTTACCGTTACACTGATAGTTCCGCCGGGACCCTGACAACCTGCTACAGTTGCACGAACTGTATAAATACCGGTTGCTAATGTTGTAGCACCGGCAATGGTTGGATTTTGTAAATTGGATGTAAAAGAATTCGGACCATTCCATGTATAAGTAGCACCGGCTATTGGTGATGCGGTTAAACTTAATGTTGATCCTGCACAAATCGGAGAGTTAGCACCGGCAGTAGGAGCCGCGGGAATAGGATTTACAGTTACAGAAATTGTTCCGAACGGTCCGGCACAACCGGCAACGGTTGCACTTACCGAATAAATTCCTGTCGCTAAAGTTGAAGCACCTGCAATCGTTGGATTTTGAACGTTTGCTGTAAATGAGTTTGGTCCCGTCCAATTATATGTAGCACCGCCAATTGGTGATGCTGTTAAACTTAAAGTAGAACCTGCACATAAAGGCGAATTTGATCCTGCCGTTGGAGCAGCAGGAGCCGGATTTACCGTTACACTTATTGTTCCAGCAGGTCCCGGACATCCGGCAACCGTTGCGGTAACGGAGTACACCCCTGCGGCAAGGGTTGATGCACCAACTATGCTTGGATTTTGTAAAGTTGAGGTGAAGGCGTTCGGACCTGTCCAATTATAAGTAGCACCGGCAATTGTACTTGCAGTTAAACTTAAAGTTTGGCCGGCACATAACGGTGTGTTCGCACCGGCAGTTGGTGCTACAGGTGCGGGATTAACTGTTGCAGTGGTTGTACCACCGGGTCCGGGACAACCTGATACAGTGGCAATAACAGTATAAACACCGGCGGCTAATGTGGTAGCCCCTGGTATAGTGGGATTCTGGACGTTGGAAGTAAAGCTATTAGGTCCCGTCCATGCGTATGTTGCCCCCGCAATTGTACTTGCAGTTAGGCTTAAAGTTTGTCCGGCACAAATTGCTGAATTATTTCCTGCAGTAGGGGCAGCAGGTAAAGGATTAACAACAACGTTTACAGTTCCATTGTTGCTGGTACAACCGGATACGGTGGCACTGACAGAGTAAACACCCGCGGCCAATGTTGACGCACCTACAATTGTTGGATTTTGTACTGA